>JAYWAR010000266.1:0-4647 GCA_043782285.1 Akkermansiaceae bacterium
AAGAACCCCAGCAGTGGGCGTATCGAGCGAACCGAGCATCTGCAGCAGCGTACTTTTGCCACAGCCACTCTGACCGACAATCGCGACAAATTCGCCTTGCTGAATCTGCAAATCAAGACCGCGCAGCGCGACCACTTGGCCGCCGTCAAATTGTTTGCGGAGCCCGATTGCTTCGTAGACCACTTCAGCTGGATTCATTGGAGCGATTTCAATCATAACAGAAAATTTAACAGGGAGTGAATGGGGCTCTAAACCTTTGACTCCGGCTGCGTGTTTGGCCAGTGGCTGCCGGATTTTGGGTCAGATAGATTGCGCAATAGATCAATGAGCGCTGAACGGTAGTTAGGAAATGGTGGGATATCATCCGCGGCGAGCGGATTCAACAACTCGGCATAATGAGGCAATTCTTCGTGAGGCAATGCCATTTTTAAGTGGTGAATCCCATGCAACGGCTCATGCAGTAAAGTCAAAGATAGCAAACGACCCGACCAAGTTTTAGCGACGATACTACGGGTCGCGCTTCTGGCGGTATGACCACTCAAGCCAACATGCTCGATGTATTTCCGCCAGCTCTGAAGATTTCCCGCAATCACGGCAGGTCCGAGAAACAGCCAGATAAAATAGGGCCAAACATGGCACACGCTAACCGTGGTGAAAATCACCGTCCACACGACAACGATTAGACCAAATTCTTTCCAAATTCGGCGGCGGACTTTCTTGTTCCGGATGAACGAGTCCTTCATCAAAAAAATCCGTAAAAATAAGAACGGTGTGAACAAAATCCCTGCGTTCAACTCGACGAAAGCCGCCAAACAACGTCCCCACCGCGGCGCGCTGACAATCACGAAAGGCCACAGTTCGACGTCGCGTTCAGTCGCAAGATGCGAGTGATGTTTTTGGTGAGCGGCGCGGTAGAGCGTAAAGCTCATGAAGCTTAAGGTTCCGGTGATCAGACCATCGACCTCGTTGAGGAAGCGATTCTTACGCAGCAGTCCATGAGAGGCTTCATGAAAACCGATCAGTAAGCCATGCATCAAGTGACTGACCAAAAATGCAAGTGGTAGGCACAACCAAATCCAACCCGCGTGATAGGCGAAACCCAACGCAACTTGGCTGAGCATCAGTGCCGCACTGATTAGGGAAAACGCGGCTTGGCTCACCCAGTGAGTATTGCCGTGCTCATCCTGATCCGCGGCAACTACGGGTGGCACCCGATCAGGGTCATAGGTCATTGGTAAATTCATAAAAATCACAGACTTAAAAAGGCAGTTCGACTATCCGAACTGTGGCAAACACGGCTTATTACATCGAGAAATAGCTGATTCAAATCAACGATGTCTGAAACTGCGAATCGGTACGGTTTAAACAGCCATACCATTTCGAGTTCGTTACCGACTTCGGTGAGCTCACAGCCGAGATCAAAGCGAGCAGTCCCGGTGGAACGCATCCGTAATTTTGTCGAGATCCGCGGCAACACCACGTCTGGCACCGGGTGATTTTGAAGGGCAAATCGCACATCGAAAATTGAATGGCCACCTGCGGGTAATGTCTCGCCAAGGGCCACAACCAACTCTGCAAACGGCAATGCATTAGCAAATGAATCAAGCACCGATTCTGACAGCACGTGCAAGTGTTCGGAAAAACTACAGTTCCGGTCAATTTGCCCACGCAATGGGACCACCCCGGCAAAGTAACCCATCGTTTCGCGAACCGCATCTCGGTTGCGATTGGCCACTGGCGTGCCTACTAAAATGTCATCCTTTTCAGTCCATTTTGAAAGTGTCAGTTGAAATGCTGCCAACAGCGTGCTGAACAACGTGGTGTGATGACTCATCGCCAAGCTTTTAAGTCCGCGGACATGATCTGCGGGGATTGCTGAAACCCAGCGTTGCAGCGGGGCAACTTCGGCGGAATCACTCCAGATTCGACTTGAGCCTGCGAGTTGGGATTTCCAGAAATCTGCGCGGCATTCTAATTCTACGGGTTGCCAAAATGCCCGCTCCGCAGCTGCCCACTCGGTATAAGTTTGTGAAACCGGCGGCAAAGTGTTTTTCATCCCCATCACGCCGACCGCCAGCGCTTTACGGATTCCCGTCAAGCCCATCACGTAGGCAGTGCAAAGATCTTGGACAAAAACTCCTAGCGACCAGCCGTCGGCAATTGCATGGTGAATCGAGAATGCCAAAACATGGTCATTGGAGCCACGGCGAATCATTTCGACCCGATGGAGAGGACCTTGCAACAGATCAAAAGATTGGCGGTAAATTTCCTGCATCAGCTCCTCAAGAGCCTCAGATTTTGCCTCGCTGGCCGAAAGTTCGCGGTAGCCAAGCTCCGCGATGCCGGTGGCTCGAATCATTTGGAGCGGGCGCTCTTTGCCGGGGAGAAAGGAAGTCCGCAACGCTTCTTGGCGCTCGATCACCCGTTGCAGTGCAGTTTCGCATTGTTCCCGGGTGATCGGCCCTTTAATTTCAATAAGCCCGCAAATATGGTTACCCGGATCTGTCACCGCAACCGGCGAGTTTTCCCACAATTCTCTTTGTGGGAGAGAGAGTGGCTGGAGACGGGCTTCCCCGCTTTCCAACCATTGTTTGAATTGTACTCGCGAGTCTTGTGACATGAGGGGGATTTAGTTTTTAACCGTCGAAACCTCTTGATGAAGCTCAGCGACCCCGCTGAGTAAGAGATCGAGATCCTCATCTGAAATTGAGTCTAGGTCCAGCTCGGAAGTTGCGATCACCTCTTCAACGATTTCAACTTTGGCGGTGGTATCCGACTCACTGCCCATTTGCTCGGCGAGCAAGTTAGCAATCTGGCCGATTGTCCGGGCCCGCATCAAACTGGTCGGAGGCAGAGCAACCCCAATGGCGCTCTCCAACATCGTCTCAATTTCTACGCCCATCAACGAATCCAAGCCGAGATCCGTAAGCGGTTGGTCTTCCCGCAGGCTATCCGGTTTGACCCGCAGCACCGAACCGACCACATCGCGGACTGCTTCACCGATGACCGCATTGCGCTCATCTGCCGTGGCGGCTTGGATTTTAGCCCGCCAATCGTTCCCCCCGCCACTGGACTCTTGGCTTTCAACCCCGGCCGCAAAAATGCGTTCGACCAGCGGGTTGTCTTGCATGCCGCGGAACGACTGCCGCCATTTCGCCCAGTCCACACGAATCGCCGCGACTTGCGTGGCTTGGGCAGTGAGGAATGACTCCATCAACGAAGTCACTTCAGCCGGCGTCAAAGCACCGGTGCCTTGACGCGCTAAGAATTCTGCCACGCGTTCGTTGCGAGCGACATAACCTTCACCGCCGAGGACTCCCCAGTTAATCGCGAGAGCAGGTTGACCGAGCGCCCGGCGATGGTAAGCAAGTGAGTCAAGGAAAGCATTCGCCGCCGAGTAGTTGCCTTGAGCCGGATTGCCAAAAATACTCGAGACCGATGAGAACATCACGAAGCAATCCAGTGCCAAGTCTTGGGTATTTTCATGCAGCAACCAAGCCGCGTGCGCCTTGGGCGCCATTACCGTACGCAAGCGTTCGGCAGTCAGCGCAGAGAGTGGTGCATCGTCGATCACCATCGCGAGGTGGAAAATCCCCTTCAACGGGGTTTTCGCCGCCCGCAGTTCAGAAATTAGCCCTTTGACGTCGGCCGGCGAACTAACGTCGGCTTTCAAGACTCGAGTTTCGATTCCACGAGCGACCAGACTTGCGACGAAATCAACCGCTTCCGGGGTGGACGCGCCACTGCGACTGCTCAGAACCAAGTGACGCGCACCGGCTTCAACCAACCATTGGGCCAACACCCGGCCGAATCCGCCAAGGCCACCGGTGATTAAATAGGCAGCATCTGATTTCACTTCGAAAGCAGGCAACGGCGGCTCACCCCGCCGGACGATAAAGGCATCGGCAAATCCAACCACCACTTTACCGGTGTGCTTACCGCCTGCCATCAAGCGGAATGCCGCATCGATCCGGCTCGCCGGAAATGAACGAAACGGCAGCGGCGTCAACGCGCCTTGCTCAACCCGTTCCGCGATTTCCGCCAACAACTCACGAGTTTGGGATTCATCACCGGCGAAAATCGCGTCCATCGCGATCACATGGAACGAAGAATTTCGCCGCAAGCCCCACAGTGGAATCCGCGAATTAAGGTAAATATCACGTTTGCCGATTTCAAGGAAACGTCCGGACTCCGCGAGACAGGAAAGTCCCATCGGGATCGCTTCGGCAGCGAGCGCGTTGAGCACAACATCCACCCCACGACCATGTGTCAGCTCCATCACCGACTCCGCGAAATCGCCGCGACGAGAATCGATAACGTGCTTCACGCCAAGCGTTTTTAACAAAGCACGCTTAGCCGGACTGCCGGCCGAGGCGATGACCTCAGCGCCCAAGTGATGAGCAATTTGAATTGCAGCCATCCCGACGCCACCTGCGCCCGCATGGACCAGAATGCTCTCACCCGCCTTCATTCGTGCCACCTGATTCAACGCATACCACGCGGTCATGAAGACCACCGGTAGGGTTGCCGCTTCCTCGAAAGAAAGATGACTTGGCATTTTACGGATATCGGCAGCACGCGCCAGGGTGTGAGTCGCCAAACCAAACACCGCTAAGCCAAACACCTTGTCGCCAAGCGCAACGTGAG
>JAYWAR010000267.1:0-1615 GCA_043782285.1 Akkermansiaceae bacterium
TCTCGCAGTCCGCGAAGGTGCGTGGAAATTGCTGATCAACGCCGATGGCAGCGGCATGGAACTCTATGACGTCATCACCGACCGCGCGGAGGAACACGATCTTGCCGCCGTGAAACCGGAACTCACAAAACGCCTCGCCGAAGCTGCCCTCCGCTGGCGGCGGTCACTGCCGACTGCGGAGTGATGGTGACGCTTAAGAAGTAGGGTGTCGGGCGGTCATTCACCGGCTTTTCTCACTAACTCGCCGTGCCGCCATCGACCGGCGGGTGTTGCACCATCCGTTCCAGGCACCGGCTCGTAAACTGGGTCGATGATCGGACCAGTTGATGGGAAAGATAAATTTGCGTTTCATTTTTTCTTATCCAATTTCCGAGCATTCGTGAACGAAAGCGACTTGTAGTGAATCGCTGTAGCCCATGTTCCAGCCTCGGCCAACAGAGCAAAAATAAACACCATATGAAAACTAAAACAACAATCATGCAGTGGGGACTTTCCCTCCTTGCTGCCATCACCCTCGTTCCAACTGCGAATGCAGCCGTCATCAACTACAGCGTTCACCATGCGGACGACAACGCCATCGTTACTTCCACGAACCTTTCTGGCCCCAACGGCGTCGCTGCCGGCGTTGAAACGTGGAATTTGCCTACTGCTTCTGGCGAGCCATTGCTTACGCAAAGCAACTTGCTCGACGCTGCTGGTGTCACTACCACCGTAGGAGTCAGCTTCAGCGACCTTGGTGGCCCTGATGATTGGGGATACAATTCCCCTCTCAAGTTACTCTGGAGATCCGGACGGCAATTTTTCAACGGTGCGGGCAACGCTGGGTCCTTCTCGATCACCGGGCTCACTCCGGGCGCCACATTCAATCTCGGGATCGCCTCCTCTCACATCGGTGGCCTTAACTCTGCCCAAAATAAAGGCGACTGGACAACAGCCAACACGAATACGACCGGAGCATCTGTCGTGATGGACAATACCGGCCAAGAAACCAACGGCAGCACCTGGGTGTTAGGAGTCAATTACACGCTTTTTGAGAATATCGAAGCGAACGGTAGCGGTGTAATCACGATGACCGAGCATGCAATTAACCCGAACCTTACCGACTCCCGTGTTGGTTTTAACGGCTTCCAGCTCGTGAGCGTGCCCGAGCCTTCCTCTGCAGCCCTTCTCGGGCTTGGTGCATTTGCTCTGATTCTTCGCCGTCGCAAGTAATCAAGCTTTACACAATCTTCAGTCGAAGATGACCCCACTTCCCATTAAAAAGGGCGGGTGGGGTTTTTTGTTTCAACCAAAAAGGCAACGGTTTCCAACGTTGTCATTCACGGCAAGTTAAGGCCAGATGCCTGATTCTACAGAGAAGGGATCCGTCACCGGGGCCCTTCGAAGCTCTTCCCGCTGGCAAGCAGTCGATCCAAGTCTGGCCAGTATCCATATTTCCCTGAAGCGCCGATCCAGTAATCTTGGGGAGCACACGCGCCCTCGCGTGTGGTTTTCGACGCCCTCGTCGAAAACCGCGTGGAATCGCCTGAATCGCTCGTCTTTGGCGAGGGCACCAAAGACCACACGCGAGGGCGCGTGTTCTCCCCGTGGATGCTCCGCATCCGTCATATTGGAT
>JAYWAR010000268.1:0-1612 GCA_043782285.1 Akkermansiaceae bacterium
TAAGCATACACTTTGGACATCATCATCTCTTGGTTTTCCTCAGGGCTGTGAACCCCATCCTTCAGCGCTTTATCAATAAATACCAAGATCCCCTCGTGGTCATCTTTATCTAGCAACTTCTCATGTTCAGTCTTAAATGCCTCACGCTTCGCGAATCCAGTTTCATCTTTCGGATCGGCTTCTTTGATTTGCGTGGGAATGTCGCCATAAAATTTCAGCACCATCTTGTCGTTCAAGCCCATGGCAGTGAGCGCAGCAATCAGCGCTTTGGCTTTCTCAAGCCCTTGAGCTTTTTCCGCCGCTTGAAATGAACGATCGCGCGTCAACTTATGAGCCCGCAGTCCGTCGAGTTCCTTCAGGTAAGCCGTGGGGCCTCCTTCTTTATAGCCAGTGACCGCATAGGGTTTTCCCGTCGCATCGCATAATAAGACCGTTGGATACCCGTGAATGCCATATTCTTGGCCAAGCTCGGTATTCTGTTTGATCGTTTCTGCGGAAAGTTTGCTCTTGTCCTTCGGAAAATCGACTTCAACCAACACGAACTTGTCTTTGACTCCGGTTTTGAATGGAGCCTGACCGAAAACTTCTTTCTTCAATGCAATGCACCAGCCACACCAGTCAGAGCCGGTGAAATCCATCAATACGTCTTTTTTCGATTCAACCGCTGCTTTTTTGGCAGCGGCAAAATCCACCAGCCAGCCTTCGTCTCCGGCAGAGGCGATTCCCGAACAGCCTAAAGCCACTAATACCGCTAGATTTTTGACAATTTTTTTCATATTATTATAGGTTTTTACACACAACAACAAAGATTACGTCAATACTTCTGCGAATCTTCATAAATTTCAATCAGGCATATCCCAGCCAAGGTCCGAGCCAACGCTCCGCTTCTGACAAAGAAATCTTCTTGCGCCGTGCATAATCCTCAACCTGATCTTTTTGCAGCTCACTCAAAGCAAAGTAATGGCTTTCTGGATGTGAAAAATACAGCCCGCACACCGCCGCTCCCGGATGCATCGCGCAGCTTTCGGTGAGAGTTACTCCAGTTGCAGCAGAGGCACCTAGCAATTCAAATAGCGGCGGTTTCTCGGTATGGTCGGGTTGTGCGGGATAACCCGGTGCGGGTCGAATACCCTGGTAGTTTTCGTGGATCAATTGGTCATGGGTCAGCTCTTCCTCCCGCTCGTAACCCCACTCGACGCGAGCTTTGTGGTGGAGAAACTCGGCAAAGGCTTCGGCAAACCGATCCGCGATCGCCTTCACCATGATCGAGCCGTACGGATCAATCTGTTTGTCTAACTCCTCAGCAAATTCATGCGCCCCGTGAATCCCCACCACAAAGCCCCCGAGGTAGTCATTGAGGGTCCCGCTTGCCACCCAATCCGCCAGAGCAACATTCGGCTTACCCGAATCTTTCTTCAGCTGCTGACGGAGGCTATGAAAACGCATCTGTTCGCTGGTCCGTGTTTCATCCGTCCAAACGATGATGTCGTCTCCGTCCGAGTTCGCAGGAAAAAACCCATAGATCCCTTCCGCGTAGCAGCGATCCTCAACGATAATCCGCTCCACCCATTCGAGAGCATCCAAATAAAGTTTCCCCGCTTCCACCGCCCCT
>JAYWAR010000269.1:0-4612 GCA_043782285.1 Akkermansiaceae bacterium
AGCAGTGTCGATTTCAATTTGAACCCGGCCATCCGGACCAATCGGTAAATTGCGCTTGAGCACCAACTCTTCTGGCGTCCAACGATTTTGCGGCCACCACGGCGGATGCGGAGGGATGCAGCCCCAAGTTTTCCAGGTTGGATGCCAAGACGCCTCGCAGCCATTCCACCATCCGCCTGAGCCATAAAGCCAATCCCAGCGGCCAAGTGGAAACCACCGCTGATTGATCGAATTGCGTTTGACGATAATTTCGACATGGGCGTTTCTGACCGGGGAGCCGTGAAAATAGGTGGCTTTGACGGTCGCCACAAATTTATCGCCAAGCTTCACTGGCTCGGCAGGAGCCTCAACTTGAACCTCGTATTCCGGCTTGCGAAATTCTTCGACGCGAAACTGGATCGCGGCATAGATTTGATCGGGGATTTGAAAAGTGGCGGTCCAGTTCCCGAGGCCCGCCTGTTTGGGAAGGATCACCTCGCTTGCCACCGCTCCCAGCGCATCGGTCTTGAGCGTCTCAAGTTTAAGCACCTCTTCACCGCGCCCGTTAGTGAGCACCAGTTTGCCAATTTGATTCGCCCACTTGTGCTCATCAGGTTCGGAATAGCCGACATTGCGCAAAAAAAACTTCAAGTGAGCCGTATCGCCCGGTTGGTAAAGTGGCCGGTCAGAAATTGCATAGGTCAGATCGCGATTGCCATTTTCGAGCTGCGGCAGCTGAGTTTGATAGGGCTGAAAATCGAGAAATGCGGCAGTGTGGTTTGAGTGACGGGCGATCGCCAACCATTGGAAGTTTTCATCGTAATCTCCCGGCTTGAGCAATGTTTTGCCATCTCCATCCGTGCGGCGACGGAAGCTCTTGGTATCAATTTCAAATCGACGCTCACGCGAGGTTTTGCGTTCCTGGAACCTGACTCGATAGCCGACGAATTCAATTTCTGATTCAGGCAGCGGAGCGCCGCTTGCGGCATCGGCGACCCAATATTGCTTGTTGCCAGCCACATCATTCTGCACCAGCACCGAGTCCACGATCCAAACCAGCGTGTGAAAGGTCTTTCCAGCTTCCATCTCACCGCTGATCCACCAAGCACCGGCGCGCTCGAGCGGAGCTTCGATTTCGACGCGGGTGTTGCGATACGAATCGCGAGGTGTTAGGCGGCTTTCCCAAGTCACGCTAACGGGAGCGATAAATTTGGACGGCTGATCTCGAATCAGACGGCTGGCAATTTGTGAAGGATTAAGGCGCTGCTCGTCGAGTTCGGCGGTTTTTCTCTTTAAAAAGTCGTGTGTATCGCGAAACACCGCTTCCATGTCCATCCGCGCAGCCGTGAGTTTAATTTTAGAGGCATTCCGAAACACCAGCGGCAATTTGGGTTTCACCCCCGCCGCAACCGTCGCCGCAGGCTCAAAACGGCCCCAGTTGCCAACAATCTGATCAAGCAGTTTTTGGCGTGAGCCATACTTCCCCGGACCGAATTTAGCCAAAGTCTGCTCCAGCACCTCGCGAGCTTTGAGGTATTGGCGGCGGTTAAGGAAAGCATCCGCCAATAAGTCACTGGCTCTTTCATTTTCTTGGGCAATCGAGCGATACAGCGCAATGAAATGTTGGCCTGCTGGTAACTTGAAACGGCGGATGCCGGCTGAGGTTTGCGCCAAGCACTCATCTTCGGCAAGCGTCTCCAGTTCAAGAATCTCTTTGGCTCGATCCGGCTCAGGCTGATCCCAGCCCGAATAAGATGCGAGCGTCTCCGTCCCGAACTGGGAACGGGAAAAAATCGCCCGTGCTAGGGTAACCGCGGCCATCAGTTCAGGCTTAATCCGAACTTTCTCGGCGAGCGCAAACCGCCAGCGTTCGCCATCATTTTTTGCCGCCGCCCATGATTCGGGAAGCTCATAAAGCACTGGCCCCGACTCACCCCATGGAGCCCCTTCCGTCGCGCCTTCGGGGCCAACGTCGCCCCACTCAGGCAACGTTTCGAGAGGAGTTAGAGTCTGAAGTTTCCAAGACTCGTACCGCGAGTATTCCGGAAAAGCCGACCAAATTAAATTGCGCTCATCATCATTCTTAGAGCCAGCGAGCGCTGCACCGAGCAGTTGAAGGGAACGCACCCGGTCGCGGTAAGCCGTATTTACCCATGAACTGGCCGCATTCGCTTGTTGACCGCGTTCAAACTCCCCGGCAATCAATTGCCCCGAATGGATGATCGTTTGATACGATGATGCCGCCACCACCAACAGCTTCACATTGCTCGTGTGAGTGGCCACCGCTCCCTCGACCAGGGCATCAAAATCTCTCCAGTTACCTTGCGAATAGATCGTCGCCACCGCCATTTTTAAATCCACATCAGATTGCTCATCAGAGATCTCCAGCAGTTTTTCCTTATAAAAATCGAAAGCATCTCGGTGCATTCCGCGCTTGCTCAACTCGTCGCGCTGCTTGCGAAGTTCCACTGAGTCTTGTGCCATGAGCATCAAATTTGAAGCTACCACGGTCACCATGATCCAAGTTAAAATTTTCATTACAAAGGTAATGACACCCGAAATCCGTTTTCCTTAGAAGTAATATTTTAATCTGCCCAACCCAGATCCAGGATTTTTAGTTGGAGGTTCGATTGGGCAGGAGCAATTGCAATGAGGAATTGAATGAAGGCGTTTGATCCGCCGTAACCTCGCCTTTTTGTGTCTCTTTCGGGGACTGAAATGAAATTCTAAGTCGGTCATCTTGACCTGAACGTTTTCAGGCTTCTGCCTTCTTCAGTTGAAGCTCGGGCCTGCGATGGCGGTGAATCCAAACACTCTGGACCAATCCTAAGAGAAACATACAAATCACCACAAAGGTGCCCGAGTAGCTCACCAACGGCAGTGGAATCCCCGTAATCGGCATCAGTAAAATACACATCCCAATACTCTCAAAAATATGGGCGAAAAATAATGCCACAATCAGAGATACGAGCAACCGACCTGACATATCCCGACTGTAAAAAGCGATAAACAAACCTTGGATTAGAAGTAGCGCAAATGCCGTCAATAATAGCAGACTTCCTCGAAAGCCAAGTTCCTCCGCGATCACCGCAAAAATGTAATCGTTGTGAGCCGTTTCCCGAGGAATGAAGCCCTTGTCGTGCAAGGAGCCCTGCTCTGCCGTCGCCTTCCAACCGACTCCCTTCCAACCGGCCTTACCGACCGCCATCGAAACATTGTGGGGTGCGTAAGCGTCGCCATTAATGTCGACCTCACGGCCCTGCATCATCCGCAGCCAAACGTCAATCCGCTCAGGTCCCCGCTTAGAAACTAAGGGTAAGGCCACAAAATACAGCAATGGAATGATTCCCGCACCGATCAAAGTCATACAGGTGAGATAGCGAAACGGAATCCCTCCGATCAACAAAGCAACAATCGAAACCGGTATCCAAACCAGCGCTGAACCCATGTCGCCCATCTTCATCACCATCAAAAATGGCACTGCCGCAACCAACCCGATAATCCCAATGCGAATCAATGGTGCCCCGAACCAACGGTGCAATTTTGGCAAATCCTGGATTAACCATGCGATCAACAAAATACCTGAGGTGATCCCGAGCTGTGCAGGCTGAAACGAAAGGCCACCCAGTCGCAATTGATGTACCGAATCATCCTGATGCATCGCAATGATCATCAAACCCATGCTCACCATGTAAAACGGAATCCCCAACCAACGAATCCATCGGTAGTCGATCAAAGCCGCCACGAAATAGCCAACACTCCCAATCAGAATAAAAGTTTTTTGCTTCGAGGCGAAATAAGCACCCGCATTGCCAAATTGACTCAGGTTTTCCTTGGTCATCAAAACGTGCCGTGCCGCACTCTCAATCATGAAGATCCCAAAAATTAAGAGCCCGTACATCACCAAGACGAGCACCCAATTCATCCCTAGAATTTTCCTCAAAAATGGCGTCATAATTAATTTGACCGCGACCCTACGCCACAAGAATCGCCTGACAAGGCAGATTTGTGCTCCTACCGACGACTGAGGGCGCTAGATTTTTGGACCACCTGGCTGTTGGAGCAAGACTGTCGCAGAATTCCTCCAAATCCTGCGGAGTTTGGTCGTCATCGGGATCAGCGTCGTTGAACGCGATTGCAAATGACCTCAAGGACCCGAGCCATTCCGGCAAACAGAGCCGAGTCAAACCAAGGGTAGAAAAAACTAAATTGCGAGGGGGAAGGCGCAAACGTGAAGGAAGTACGAGGACTGGGACTCGAACCCAGGATTCGAGTCCCTCCGTCGAGATTTCAATCGAAACCTCGTATCTACGTTGTTTTCGCGACAGTAACGACAGTAAAAACACCATTGTTGTTCCCATTAATGTTCCCATTTTTGCTTGCCATGGATAACCGGAATTTTTACCATTCACCACCATGGCGACGCTCCATCGAAAAACTGGCTCACCCTTTTGGTTTGTTGCCTTCAACGTGCCGCAACCCGACGGCAGCGTCCGACGTTTGAAAAAGTCGACCAAGAAGGAGGACAAGGAAGAGGCGCAGGCCGAAATTACCCGCATCTTGGAAACCGAGCGGAAACTGGCGCTCGCGACCGACGAGGAGAACAGGACGAATCACGGAATCCTGGCCGAGG
>JAYWAR010000270.1:0-4609 GCA_043782285.1 Akkermansiaceae bacterium
TCCCTTGCCCGCGTGGGGATGGCTCGCCCTTGGATTCGAGGCTCCCACTCATCGTCTGGATTTTCCTACTTAACAATTAGCATGATCCCGTTGGGAGGGTGGTCTTTTGGGATGAGACGACATGCCATTTGACACGGGTTGGAGCGGCGGATGACCAGACTGGGACAGCCACCGCCTAATTTTACTCCAGCAACAAACTGACACAAGTGATCACCCGTCTCCCGACTCGCACCGAGCAGCAGCTTCTCATCGAGCCTTTGATGAGGGATGGCTCAATTCCTAGGGCCTTGGGTGCCGCGTATTTCCAACACCCGGAGAAATGTGGCTCCCTCGCCGCCGATGGCATTGAATTTCATTCTCACGAGGTTAGCCGAGCATTTTTGTGTACATCTGTTTAGCCTGTTTCGAAATCAACAACGAAAAGCACTCCCGGAATTCAAACCAAGTGCTCTGGATGTGATTGTTTGCGCCGCATCCGAGATGAGTTCGGGGTTCGCCAGAGACAGTCGGAACTGATTGAATCAGCAAGACCACTTCTTAAAACCACGCCCTTTGGACTTTTTAACTATCGATTTTTTGAGACTAAGCGGAGCTTGGATCTCGACAACCACGGTTTCTGATTTTGTCTTTAAGGAAGTATTTGCCACCTGCTTCAATTTGCTCACCAATAAGCTTTTGCCCGTCATCTGGCTAGGTTTAGGTAAGCCTAGCATTTCGAGTAAAGTCGGCGCGACATCGGCGAGAATCCCATCGTTGACCGTATAATTTGCGGCATCGGCCGCGACGTAAAACAAGTGGACGAGGTTGGTGGTATGAGCCGTGTTCGGCGAGCCATCGGGATTGCGCATGTATTCGCAATTGCCGTGGTCAGCGGTGATCAAAAGTTTGCCACCAAGCCGTAAAGTTTCTGCGACGATTATTTTGACGTCGGCATCAATGACTTCACAGGCCTTAACCGCAGCTTCGACCACCCCAGTGTGCCCGACCATATCAGGATTTGCGAAGTTCAGGATCACCATGTCATAATCCTTGAGCTTAGCGATAACGGTATCCGTCACCTGCTGGGCACTCATTTCCGGTTTGAAATCATAAGTCGGCACTTCCTTGGGCGAAGGAATGATAAAACGATCTTCACCGGGATAAGCCACTTCCTCACCACCATTAAAAAAGTAGGTTACATGCGGATATTTCTCAGTTTCAGCGATCCGCATCTGCTTCATGCCGGCATTGGCAACCGTCTCACCGAGCACCTTGTCGAGCGTCTGCGCCGAAAAAATTTCTGGGCAAGCGTATTTCTCATCGTATTGAGTGAGCGTGACAAAATGGACTTTCGGTGTGGACCCACGCTCAAACCCCGCGAAAGCCGGATCCAGAAACGCTTCTGACAGCTCACGAGCACGGTCAGAACGAAAATTGAAAAATAGGACCACATCGCCATCGCGCACCCGCTGGCGATCCGGCTCGTTGAAAATCATCGGCGGCATGAATTCATCAGTCTTATCGAGACGATAGTAATCTGCGACCGCTTCGCTCGCGAGTACCTCGCGCGGCTCGCCTTTACCTAGGACGATCGCGTCCCACGCCAACTTTACCCGATCCCAGCGCTGGTCACGGTCCATCGCAAAATAACGACCAATCACCGTTGCCACATGAGCTCCACATTTGGCAGCTTCATCCTCGACTTTTGCCAGGTAAGCTTGGCCACCGGTCGGCGAGGTGTCGCGACCATCGGTAATTGCGTGAATGAAAATGTCATCCACTCCCGCTTGCTTGGCCAATTTTACCATCGCGATCAGTTGATTTTGATGGCTGTGCACCCCACCGTCCGAAACCAAGCCAATAAAATGCAAGCGATGCCCTTTCGCCTTGGCCATCGCTTCCCCGAAAACCGGATTCGTCGCAAGAGTCCCCTCTTCGATCGCCTTATTGATACGAGTAAGATCTTGGTAAACGATGCGGCCAGCACCGAGGTTGAGATGGCCGACTTCTGAATTGCCCATCTGTCCAGGAGGAAGTCCGACGTCTAAGCCAGAGGCACTGAGCGAACCTTTCGGATAAGTCTTAAACATCAGCTCGTGAAAAGGAGTCTTCGCCAACAAAGTCGCATTACCGTCCTTGATTGCAGTTTCTTTACCACCGGGGTTGACCCCCCAGCCGTCGCGAATGATCAGCACTACAGGTTTCTTGTCCATGACGGGGCAGCATTTACCGCCCCACCCTCGGTCCGGCAAGCTTTGAAAATGATGATGACACGACTCGTCGCTGCGACTCCATCTAGAAATCGGTTTGCAGCTCAGGGTCAGCATGCTTAGAAACGGGCATCCGCCATGTCCAATTCACCCTTTTTTTACCAAGCTCCTTTTCCGCTCGGTCCCGACACCACGGAATACCAACGGCTCAGTTGCGAGCATGTCTCGGTTTCAAGCTTTGAAGGTAAGCCCATCCTCAAAATTGCTCCCGAAGCACTCACCCTGCTGGCGGCAGAAGCCATTAAGGCGATCAATTTTACCCTGCGCGCCTCCCACCTGGCCCAAGTCGCTGCGATCTTGGAGGATCCCGAAGCCTCGGAAAACGACCGAATGGTTGCACTGATGTTACTCAAAAATGCTGAGATCGCCGCGCATGGAATTTTACCATTTTGTCAAGATACCGGAACCGCGACGATCATTGGAAAAAAAGGCCAGCACGTTTGGACCGGTTGCGATGATGCCGCATGGCTCTCGCATGGGATTTACCAGACTTACACACAGGAAAACCTACGTTACTCGCAGACCGCACCGCTCACCATGTATGACGAGGTCAATACCCAGACCAATCTACCGGCACAGATCGACCTCTACGCCACCGAGGGCGATGCCTATCACTTCCTATTTGTCAGTAAAGGCGGTGGCTCAGCCAACAAAACCTTTCTCTTCCAAGAGACCAAAGCCCTGCTCAATCCCGCACGACTGAAAGCATTTTGCCGGGAAAAGATGCTCGCGCTCGGCACCGCTGCCTGCCCACCCTATCACCTTGCATTTGTCATCGGCGGTACCTCAGCAGAAAACTGCCTCAAGACGGTCAAGCTCGCATCGACCCATTACTACGATGACTTACCGACTTGCGGTAATTCGCACGGCCAAGCGTTCCGTGACCTCGAATTGGAAAAAGAGCTCCTCGCAGTGGCCCGGGAAATTGGTATCGGTGCTCAGTTCGGCGGTAAATATTTTGCCTTAGATGTTCGAGTGATTCGTCTGCCACGGCACGGTGCCTCTTGCCCGGTCGGAATCGGGGTTTCTTGCTCGGCGGATCGCCAAGCCAAAGCAAAAATCACCCAAGATGGCATTTTCCTCGAAAAACTCGAACAAAATCCAGGTCGCTTCATTCCCACCGCTTACCGCGATTGGAGCTTCAAAGGCGTGCCGATTGATCTCGACCTTGGAATGACCGAGACCCTCAAAACGCTGGCGAAATATCCCGTCACCACCGCTCTCGCTCTCACCGGAACTATCATCGTCGCTCGCGACAGCGCCCACGCCAAAATTAAGGAAATCCTCGACGCCACAGGCGAACTTCCCGAGTATTTTAAAAAATATCCGGTCTATTACGCTGGCCCCGCCAAAACCCCGGCAGGCTTGCCTTCAGGCTCATTCGGCCCAACTACCGCTGGGCGGATGGACGGCTACGTCGATGACTTCCAAGCCCACGGCGGCTCGATGGTCATGCTGGCCAAGGGCAATCGCTCATCCCAAGTGACTGCGGCTTGCCAAGCCCACGGCGGCTTCTACCTCGGCTCCGCCGGTGGCCCAGCTGCCCTGCTCGCTCAAGACCACATCCGCTCACAACAAGTCATCGCTTTTCCAGAACTTGGGATGGAGGCGGTGTGGAAAATTACCGTCGAAAACTTCCCAGCCTTTATCCTCGTCGATAATAAGGGCCACGACTTTTTCACCTCCCTCAACACCTGTCCGGTTTGTCACTGATCAGGCTATTTGCGCAGTTTGAAACTATTTCAGAAGGTGAATGACTTACCGAGGCTTAATTTCTCTTGAGCCAGAATCGGTAGCCTTGGAGCCAGCCCCGCTGATTCCCACCACGATTTTACGAACGACCACAAAGAATACCGGGACCAGAAAGATCGCAAGAAGGGTACCGGAAATCATTCCGCCAGCGACGCCAGTTCCGATGGCGTTTTGGCTGGCAGAACCCGCACCGCTGCTGACGACTAGCGGCACGACACCGAGGATGAAGGCCAGCGAAGTCATCAGAATCGGCCGCAGCCGCAACTTGACGGCGTTGAGGATCGACTCGACCAACCCCATCCCTTGCTTCTGCAAATCCAGCGCGAATTCAATGATCAAAATGGCATTTTTCGTCGAAAGCCCAACGGTGGTTAGAAGTCCAACCTTAAAATAAACGTCGTTCGGCAGATCTCGGAATGATGCGGCCGCCAGCGCCCCAAGAATCCCCAACGGCACCACCATGATCACCGCTACCGGGATCGACCAACTTTCATAAAGCGCCGCCAGGCAAAGGAAAACAATCAGCATTGAAATCCCGTACAGCATCGGTGCTTGATTGCCAGAAATCCGCTCTTCGAGCGACTGGCCGGACCACTCGAAACCAAGGC
>JAYWAR010000271.1:0-4599 GCA_043782285.1 Akkermansiaceae bacterium
AAGCCTCGAAGTTCGTAACCGGTCACCGAAGTTTGATAGGAGCAGCGCTTCATCCATTTATGGAGGAAGCATCACATTTCTGATGCGTTGAAGTCCACGGACTTTAAGTCACAGTAAGAGCCGCTGAAGACCTTGTTTTTGATCGCTGGGGATCGCGCTTCCATTCTGGAGGGCCAAGGGAACGAGCAGGTGATCGACGAGGTGCTTGACGACGGGTACGACGACGGCGTCACCCATGGCGTTGTAGGACTCGTTGTAGGAGGTGGAGAGCTTGTAGGAAGGCGGTGCTCCCATGAGGAGGGCGGCTTCGCGGGAGGTGATGAGGCGGGCGGTCCACTTTCCAGCGTCGTGAAGAAGGAGGAATTGGCAACTGCTGCCGCCCTCCGCAGTGCGGAGGCAGCCGGAGAGGTCGTCGAAGCGGAGTTCGAGGACTTGCTTGCCTTGGCGGGTGCGGCGGTAGCCGGGGAAGGCGGCGCGGCGGTCGGGCGGGAGTTTTTCGAGGAGCTCCCGGTGTTTGGCGGCGGTGAGGGAGATCAGGGCGGCGGCGCGCTCCTCGTTGAAGACGGGGGCGTCCCAATCGATGAGATCGGTGAGGGTCTTGGGGCGCTTGGTAGGGCGGGGCATGGCCCAGAAGACAATGTCATTGAGCGGGGCGATCGCTTTGAGGACGGGGTCGGGGTGAAGCCAGTTGGGGCCGTGGTCTTCGAGCGCGGAGGTGTCGAGGTGATCCTGGACGGCGACGATGAAGACGCGGGGGCGGGATTGGGGGACCCAGAGGCGGGCGTCGAGCAGCATGGGGCCGACCTTGTAGCAGCGGTCGCGGAGTGCCTGGTAGAGCAGGCGGAAATCGCCGCCGCCATTGCCGGAAAGCAGGCCGACGACGTTTTCGAGGGCGATGACGGCGGGTTTGACGGGCATCTCGTCGAGGACGCGGAGCCATTCCCAGAAGAGGCCGCTGCGGGAGGCGGCGAGGCCGCCCATCTTGCCGGCGAGGGAGAGGTCCTGGCAGGGGAAGCTGGCCCAGACGATGTCGCCCTTGGGGATCTCGTGCCCGAAGACATTTTCAATCGAGTCGAGGTGGAAATGATCGTCGCCGTGGTTGGCGGTGTAGATGGCGGCCTTTTTCGGGCAGATGTCGTTCGACCAGACGGGGGTGCAGGCGTGCTTGGCTCCTTGGGTGACAAGGCCGCTGCCCGCAAAGAAATCGACGAAGGTTGGAAGGGAGGTGTTCAGGAGTTCTTTTGAACAGTTTTTGTGTCTGGTGTCAATCTTGCAGGTTGGAAGGGATCTGGAGCTCCTGAAATGTGATCCGGCGATGACTGACCCCATTCACCTCTGTCATGTCATACTATTAAGTTCATGTCATGCGCTGCTTGATGAGGTGGACGAGAGCTTGGAAATCTGTGGGCTGATCACTTAACGAAAGTGCTAAAAGCTTTCTCGCGATTGCTGTGTTCTTTTTCAAACCAGATAATAGGGTTCCATTTGTGTTTTGAACCTTAAATGCCTCATTAGCAATGGAGTTAAACAACTCCTTTCCGCTCATCATTGCCAGCCATTCTCCCGTTCCATACTCGAGAGATGCTTTTCCGCCGGTGAGGCGTTGCAGCCATGAGTCGAATCTTTCTTCTCGATAGCTTGCCGCCAGAAGTCTATTCGTTTCGGAACCTTTTATTGCTAAACCCTCGCAGCCTTGTAATTTTGCAAGAGCCGTCGTTCGATTTGGGAACTCATCGGGATTTCTAAAACTTGCTTCGGGGGGGCGGATTAGGCCATCTCGCAATTCAAGAAGAACTAAGTTAGTGGCATCTAGAAAGATTCTGGTTTGAGCCAAACTCAAGAGTTTCACACGCAATTCGTCCTCTGACTTTACCAAATACTGACTTTGTAAAATGTAAGCCGGGTCAATAAAGTAATTTTCTAGTTCACGTTTCCGCCAAACCAGGAGGTTGTATGTGTCAGGATCGGGAAATCGATTCCAACTCTCCTCAACGAAAGTTTCGGAATGTCCGTCGCGGTCGATGATGAAGTAATAGGACTTGTGTTGGTAGACCATGGCCTTCGCGGCTAGTCGAAGGTTCTCACAGGATCCTAATGCGCTTACATTTACGGCTGGAAGATCATTCTCAGTAAGCAACGTCCGAAGCACATCAGGATCAAAGGAATTATTGGTGCTTCCCTCAACAAAAAGCCAATGTTTGGCTCTTTGATCAATTAAGGATTGCTGCCCGCCAGTCTGAATTGTGCTCATTACGGCTCTAGGCGTTGTTGGGAATCAGTATTGCTCGATGATCGCTATCGACACTGCCAAAAATGTGTTCAGAATGAGTAGCGAGGATGTATTGATTGCGTGGTGCTAGGCGTGTAAGCTGTCGCACAAAGTCGGCATGCCATTCTGCATTCAAATGCAGTTCCGGCTCATCGATAAGCACAATGGCTGGATTCTCCTCCGAATGTCGCCAAATAAGGAATAGGGTTGATACAATCTCCTTTTGCCCAGAACTGAGAGCGTCAAAAGTAAATGAATCTTCACTTCCATCACGGCGAACTCGAAAATCAATACTGCCTCCTGTTAAGTTGCGAAGCTGATCGATCTTCCCGCCAGTGTAGCGTAAAAGAAGCTCATTTAACTTTTCGGCGGTGGCCTTTGATTGGCTTGCGCTCATGCCCTCGAATAATGACGCCTGGCCGAGGAGGGATGCTAGCATTTCAGTCTTGAAGGCACTT
Source organism: Akkermansiaceae bacterium (assembly GCA_043782285.1). GTDB lineage: Bacteria > Verrucomicrobiota > Verrucomicrobiia > Verrucomicrobiales > Akkermansiaceae > Luteolibacter. The sequence goes on from JAYWAR010000271.1 coordinate 2,728, forward strand.
ATCGTAGATATGGGGCGACCACCAAGTCGATTGCGAGATATCGCCATGCGGGTTCTCGGATCGCTTCTTTCGGCTAATGCAGCAAGGTCGATACTTCCCTCTTGAACTTTTCGACTGCTATTAAAATGAATTAGAGGCGGAATGATAAGAGGTTCCCCCGTGATTCCCAACAGCTTAGTCAGAGCTTCACCGGGGTATGCCGAATCCTCCCAACGCTGCTGACTCTTCCAGTATTTTAGGAGATCATCTTTATCGCCAGTGACCTTGATTTCCGCCTGTCGGCTAATTTTTAGATGGATCTCTTTTGTGCTGCCACCTATATCGAATTCCCCTTTAATTGTGCATGTTTCGCAGCCGGACTTAATAAACAAGTCAGCCAAATCTGTCAGCCAACCGGATTCGCCAAACAGCCGTTCTGCTCGTGGTGCAAGGACACACAAGAAGAGAAGGCCAATACATTCCATGACGGATGTCTTGCCGCCACCGTTTTCGCTCCCGAGAACTAGGATGTCAGGATCACCCTCGAGCTGCGGCTTCGGGAAATAAAGTGTCAGCTTGTCAAGCCGCTTGTAGTTTTCGACCTCAAGCTTTTGTAGCCGGAGCATCCTCAGGGGCACTTTCTTTGGGGCACTAGCCATAATTCAATGTGCTCTTTTGTGGAATTAAGAGCGCGGGAGGAGATTCTCACACTCTCTGAGCTATTGGCAAGCCTCACACGTCCCGCCGTTTAGCATGGCATCGATGGAGCAGGCGTTTTTCTCGGCTGCGGTGTATTGTTTGGCTTCGGCGGCAGTGGCGGCGTTTTGGGTGGCCATGACGCGGAGAAAAGTGCCGAGTGAGCAGTGATCAGTTAGCAGAGAAGAGGAAGAGTTGTTATGCGGCGGCGAAGTCTAGGTCGCGGGTGGCGCGGACGGCGGGATTTGGGAGGGTTTCACCCTTGTTGAGCCGGTGGGCGATTTCGTCGCGAACGATGGCGCAGAGGTCCGCGTAAGTTTGTTCCTCTTGGTCGCCGTGGCAGGCGCCTCCAAAGTAGAGATCCGGGCAGTAGCCGATGTAACATTGGTCTTCATCGGACCAACGCACAAAGCGGTGATAGCGGTCTTCTGGTTTCATGATGGGGAAAGTTACTCTGCTGACTTGGAATCGGCAATGGCTTTTGTGGTTTGGCGTTCTTGGTAGGTTTTGGCGTCGTCGCCTTCTCCGCCACTCACGGTGATGGTGCCGGGAAACGATGGATGTTTGAACTGACGGTGGGAGCCTTTTTGACGGTCCAAGGTGAAACCCGCTTTCCGGAGATCTGCTATGAGTTCTCGGATTTTGCGGGGCATGGCTTTGGTTGAGGGAGATGAAGAGGTGGGCGAGACGCCCACACTCCTTGAAGCGACAGGAGTATCGCTTCTCCTTATTGGCAGGCTTCGCAGGTGCCGCCGTTGAGCATCGCGTCGATGGAGCAGGCGTTCTTTTCCTCGGCGGTGAAGGTTTTGGCTCCGGCGGCGGTGGCGGCGGTTTGGGTGGCCATGACGCCGCGTTGTTCCTTTTTGACGTCGATGGTGGATTTCTCGATGTTGCTCGCTTGGAGGGTGCGGAGATAGTAGGTGGTTTTGAGGCCTTTGTCCCAGGCGCGGCGATACCTTCTGTTCAAGTTGCTGCGTGCGCTCGCACCTTGCATCTCGGGGGTGGTGAGGCAATTTATTCTCATGCTGCTATTTCTTTGAAGGGTTTGATGGGGACTTCTTTGCGGGTGAAGCAGCCTTCTTTTGCTCAATAAATGAAACGGAGGGGAGGAGAAAGACACCGTGAGGGCCTCTGCCCGTCAGATTTGCGACGGATTCCCGGATCATTCCGTAAGCCAGCGAAACTCCATTGACTTTG
>JAYWAR010000272.1:0-1600 GCA_043782285.1 Akkermansiaceae bacterium
CACCTCGCACAAGCTCAACCCTCCACCGGGTCAAACCCGAAAATTTAAGCTCTCGCCGATTTCTCCACTAGACAACCCAGTCTGCTCCCGACACAAACCCTCGACATGAAAAAAGTATTTCCCCTGAGCGCCCCGAACCATCAACCCGCGCGGGTGATCGAGCAGATCAAAAGCGAGGTGCGGAAATACCTCAAACGCGAACGCAAAAAATCCCTCCCCGAAGGCGTCGATTTCTGGGACTTCGACTGCAAAGTCGGCCAAGGCGATGCCCCACCCGAAGCCAAGCACGTCGAGGAAATCAGCGCCGCGATCGACCAAGCTGCCACCGCCAAGCTCCTCTCCGTTTACCTCGAAATTTTGGCCAAGCCGGGACATCGCCAAAGTAAAAGCGACGCTTAAATCGCAAAAATCAGGCCGCCCGCGCGGGCCGCATATTTCCGCTTTCCCAACGGCTCGCAACCCGGTAACAAGCTCACTCGCATGCTTGCTACCCAACGACGCCCCGGCAAATTAATGGCCGCGAACCGCGGTGAAATTGCAATCCGGATTTTCCGCGCCGCAAACGAACTCGGTCTCACCACCGTCTCGATTTTCGCCGAAGAAGACCGCTTTTCAATCCACCGTTTCAAAGCGGACGAGGCTTATCAACTGGATTCCTCGAAAGGCCCGGTCGGCGCGTATCTCGACGTCGAGGGCATCGTTACTCTCGCCAAACAAAAAGGCGTGACGATGATTCACCCCGGTTACGGCTTTTTGTCAGAAAATGCCGCATTTGCCCGCGCCTGTGCTCGCGAAGGAATCACCTTCATCGGCCCTGCCCCAGATTTATTGGAAAACATGGGCGACAAAACCGCCGCCCGCGCTCTTGCCCACCGCTTCAAGGTCCCGACTCTGCCGGGCACCGAAGAACCGATCACCGACTCAGACCAAGCCCTGACTGTCGCCCACGACATCGGCTTTCCGTTGATTATCAAGGCAGCTTTCGGTGGCGGTGGCCGCGGCATGCGGGTCGTCGAAAGACCCTCGCAGCTCGCCGGTTTGCTCGCCGAAGCGCAAAACGAGGCGCTCAACGCGTTTGGAAACTCCGCCGTTTTTCTCGAACGCTACATCTCACGCGCCAAACACATTGAGGTACAAATCCTCGGCGACCAACACGGCAACGTCGTCCATCTCCACGAGCGAGATTGCTCCGTCCAGCGACGCTATCAAAAGGTCATCGAAGTTGCGCCCGCGATGCACCTCGACCCGAAGGTCCGCAGCGCGCTTTGCCAAGCCGCAGTCACTCTCGCCAAGGGCATCGGTTATGACAATGCAGGCACCGTCGAGTTCCTCTATGACATGGACAAAGACGACTGGTTTTTCATCGAGATGAACCCCCGGATCCAAGTCGAGCACACCGTGACCGAGTGCGTCACCGGCATCGATCTGGTGCGTTCACAGATTCTCATCGCCGCTGGCCACTCGCTGTTTAGCCCGGAACTCGCGATCCCACCACAGGCCGAGATTCCGTGCATCGGCTTCGCAATCCAGTGCCGCGTCACCACCGAGGACCCCGAGAAAAATTTTTCACCCGACTACGGTCGAATCCTGAATTACCGTT
>JAYWAR010000273.1:0-1599 GCA_043782285.1 Akkermansiaceae bacterium
ACTACAAAGGTTACGATCAAGTATCGCTCGCCATCGACACCGCCGCCAACACGTGGAGCCTTTCGGTCAACCGGAGCTTGAACGGATACGCCACTGAGAACGTGATTAGCAATCAGGCGCTGCTCACTCCGCTCGGCAGCAGCTTTGGCGACATCACCTTCACCGCCAATGAAGACCAAGATGACGGGACTGCTGCCACCAAGAACGGGCTGGCGAAGACCTACTTCGACAACTTCGCGTTCAGTGTGGTGCCGGAGCCAAGTACCGCGCTGCTTGGCTTACTCGGCGGCCTCGGATTGCTGCGCCGCCGCCGCTGAAACCGCAGGGATAACGCGAATTTGTCTCGGATCCTTGCTCATTCCTCACGGATCCACCCAAGTCCAGCCATCGACACAAGCCAACCACTGGCCGGTGGCCAGCATTTGGGCATCGAGGTGGTGCATCCCCGTCGAGTTCCAGCCCGCAGCCGCTGGCTTTAAAATAGGCAGCTCGCGGGCGGGACGCTCGGCGTAACACTCAGTGGTGAGTGTGGTGATCTCAAAAGCCCGTACTTGCTTGCCGTAAACTGACTCACAATCTTGCGCCAGCCGAAAAAGCTGGTCACCGATCACCAGGACCCGCCCGGCCGGCCGGGCGATTTGTGAATTGCCTCTCACCACCGGACTTTGAGGGTGCTCGAGCCAAGGCCCCAACAGATCGACCGCATGAAACAGGTGCAGATGTTGCGAATGCCATTTCTCGGAACTTCCCGAACCTGCAAACATCCACCACTTGCCATCACGGCAAAACGGCGACGGGTCCACTAAAGTCACATCTTCCAATAAATTTTTAAACAACAGCCACTCGAAAGGAAATCGGATCGACTTGTAAAGCCGCACTGCGCCCGCTTGGTGGGTTTCAGGAATCATGTAAAAACCACTCTTCCAATAAAACACATAAGGGTAGGACAGATGAAAAGGCTCCGCCAACACAATCCGTTGGTATTGCCATTGGTAGCCATCCGCGCTGGTTGCGACCCCAATCTGCCCGAGCTTGGACTTGCGATTCAACACCTCGAAAAAGAGATACCATTGGTCATCCTTTCTGAGGATGAAGGGATCCGCCACAAAATCCGCCACCACGTCGGTGACGTCGCTCGCGGTGAGAGCCGGAGTTTTAACGCCGGGTGCCGGCTGAAGCTCAAATGGCGAGTCTCCGGTGTAGATCGCAATTGACCACGCGTCACGCTGAGCAGTCGGACCACTTGGCTGGCTGGCAGCAAACCATCGTTCGTGGCCGCGACTGAACAAAGACTTCGCCTTACGCCAAGCTATTTTAAACAGGTTCATTGAAATCAGGAGTGGGGGCAACTCAGAGGGGGGAAAATCTCCAAAAGCTCAATGCTTCCGCAGATTTTTTCGAATAACCCACATCCTTCACCCGCACCTTCCAAAAATCAATATTTTAAGCAAATTCGCTTAAGCTTGCAGCGAGGGAAACTTACCACCCGTTGATTCTGAGAGGAGCACCTTGATTCTGAGCGCTGACCGACAGCGGACGTCCTGTCCGCTGTCTCTCAACAAGAAGCCGGGCGACAAAATGTCCCCCTCCCGCTAGCCG
>JAYWAR010000274.1:0-1595 GCA_043782285.1 Akkermansiaceae bacterium
CTTCGAAGTGGTCGACGCCGAGCGTGGTGTGCTCCAAATTCAGTTGGTCCTCAGTCAACTCGAAGCTCAACAGCGCATCACCCTCGCTGCCCTTGCCAAAGCTCTCGGCGGTGGCTGGAACGGAAAATCCTAAAAATGGCTCCCGCGAGATTCTGAATCGAGCACAGTAAGCGGACCAACGATAAGTGAAATTTTGGTAATCGGTGTACTCTAACTCGAATAGCGCTAACTTAAGGGTCATTTGGGATAATTTCTGCTGCGGTTTTCTTGTAGCGCGAGCGATGGCTGATCTCGACCATTTGATGCCGGGGAACATTCAGCAGCGGGTTCGGCTTTGCTCTTCGTTTCACCGCTCTGGGTTCTCAACGAAATGGTCTGCTAGGAACCGGGCCTCCGGCCGCCACTTCGATCAGGTCAGCCACCAGCCGCTTGCGGAGTTTGGCTGAGGGCGTCTTGAGCACGAGCGGTAGCCAGTGCTGAGTCTGTCGATGGTGCCCTTAAAACTTGCCGATTCGGCTTCGGCCGACTTGCTCTGATTCATCAGGGCGCGCAAGAGATTGTAGGCGATGATGTGGGCAAGGAGTTGGTACCGGATCATCGCCGGACTGAGCGTTTTGAGAACCGCCATTCCAAGCGTGATTTTCAAGTCGTCGATGAACAGCTCCACATTCCAACGCTTCTTATAGAGCCCCCGATGTTTGTGGCACTCATCGTTTCCGGATCCAGCATCGTGCATGCGATCTGAATTTCCTCAGTCCTGAAACCGGCACCGGGATCAACCGTGACCGGCACCACACGCACCGTGATGCGGTCCGGCATGGCCGGATAGGCCTGTGGCGAAATCCATTTCGGCCTAATGTTAGGCTTCCGCCAGCGTTCCAACTGATCCCTCCGCCAAGCTTCGCCGCGCGTGGATCTGGCTTTCGGCTGCCATTGTTGCACACGATAACATTCATGCCCTTTTTACCGAAAAGATACAGGGTAAACCCGCAGCAAAAGCCGCCGTCCACCACGATGGTGTCTCCAGTTCTGAGATCTTTCCTGAGCTTGCGCTCGCTGCTGCAAAATGGGGCGATCGCCGCGTCGGCCCATACTCTGGTCGTCAGATCAAACAAACCGACGAGCCGCATGATTAGGAACTCGCAGCCCTCTTTCTGCGAGCGGGATTGAGGCCAGGCGGCCTGATTGGCTTGCCATAACGGCACGAGCCGTTGGCAAACACCTGACAAGATTAACAAAATTATCTCTGATTGTTGATTCGTTTACTCTGACCCCATCACCGACCTCGATCACAACGGCAGCTACAAGTTCAGCCGTATTTTAGACCGTTCACACGACGCCCTCCTCCGCGACAGCGGATTCATCTTGGGGAGCACACCCGGCCTCGGGTGTGGGTGGAGGCGCCCCCGCCTCTACCCTCGTCGAAGCACAAGCAACGTATGGCTACTCACCCATCGACGGCCGCCTCGCCCAAATCTCCAATCCCCAAATTTCAAATCAAACCTTCACCTACGACTATCTCGCCAATAGCAACCTCCTCGAAAAAGTCACCGGCCCCATCCAAACCGTCACCAAAACCTACGAACTCAACCGCG
>JAYWAR010000275.1:0-4582 GCA_043782285.1 Akkermansiaceae bacterium
TTCCCAGTGATGTAAACGAACTCTTCATAGCGATGATCGTAATGAAAAATCCGAGTGTAAAAGTGACTAAGAGTAAAGTGCCTGAACACTGGCTAGTGCGCTTTAAGCAGTTGATTTGTTAGAATTACAATTAGCGGAAAATAGATTGGAAAATTGTTCGTGAGTTTTTAGACGGTAAATTTTTCTTTATCAAAAAATTGGATCAATTGTTGTTTTGGGGTGAAGAAAATTTCCAAAACATGGCTTGATTCATCGGGGTAGGTGTCTTACATCCGGTTTTCCCATGCCGGATCCATCACGAACACTGAAAGTCGCGATTCCCAAAGGCAGTCTTCAGGAGCCCACTATTGAGCTCCTCGCCAAGGCTGGCTACGAGATTTATGTTTCATCGCGAGGACTGCGGCCAAGCTCGAATGATCCTGAACTGGATCTTTATTTGATTCGAGCTCAGGAAATTGGTCGTTATCTGGGTCAAGGCTTCATCGATTGTGGGATTACCGGATATGATTGGGCTTATGAAAATGGGGTGGATTTGGTAGATCTTGGCGAATTACCTTACTCGCGAGCCACGACTCGCCCGACGCGTTGGGTCTTGGTGGTGCCGGAAGATTCGCCAATTCGCAAGCCTGAGGATTTGGAAGGGAAGAGAATTGCCACGGAGGGCGTGGGAATCACCGAACGCTATTTAAAAGAACGTGGAATTAAGGCTGAGGTTGAATTTTCTTGGGGTGCGACTGAAGTCAAAGTACCGGATTTGGTAGATGCAATCGTCGATGTGACTGAAACGGGGGATTCAATTAAAGCGAATCGTCTGCGGATCGTTGACACTTTACTCACCTCTTTTCCTCATTTTTATGCGAATCCCAGCGCTGCGGCGGACCCGTGGAAAAAAGAAAAAATGAATCGGATCGCCCTGCTGCTCAAAGCGGCTCTATGTGCTCGCGGTAAAGTGGGGCTCAAAATGAATTTTCCAAGTGTTCGTTTACCTGAACTGCTTGAAAAACTACCGTCACTTCGCCGCCCTACCATTTCTCAACTTTCGGAAGAAGGTTGGCTTGCTGTTGAGACAGTGATTGACGAAATCGTCGTCAGGGACATCATCCCCGAACTGAAGCGTCTGGGGGCAGAGGGGATCATTGAATATCCACTCAATAAAATAGTCCCCTAATCCTTTCACCACAACCTAACCCCGAACGCAACTGCCATGGGCTCCATCAAGAAACGCCGTAAGACCAAAATCAATAAGCACAAGCGCAAAAAGCGCATGAAGCAGAACCGCCATAAGAAGCGTCTCCGCTACAAGTCCTAGTCATTAGGATTGATCAAGTATTACCATGGCCAGAGGTTCGTTCACGGATCTCTGGCTTTTTAGTGGACTGAAATCGAAGTTTGCCATGAATCTTCAAGTTATTGTCAATTTTCGGATCATTGATGAATCGGAAGATTGGATCGTCGTAGATAAACCCGCACCATTAATTGTGCATCCTGCGAATTTAAAGCCGGAGCCAACCTTGTTAGGTGGCTTGGAGCAGTTGCTGGCCTACGAACTTCAAAATGGGGCGAGTCTTGGGATTGTGACTCGTTTGGACCGGGAAACCAGCGGCGTGGTGCTGGTTTCTAAACATTTACAAGCGGCACGCGAACTGGGTTGGATTTTTGAGAAGCGCCAAGCTAAAAAGCAATATCTGGCGATCGTAAAAGGCTGGCCTAAGCAAGACGAATGGGAATGTGCTGAGCCGATTATTCGAGCTGCGGAATTAGGTCTGTCGGCCATTTGGGTACGGCAGGTTGTCAGTTCGGTGGGTCGAGATTGTCGAACTCGATTTGAGGTCGAGCGACGATTTGAACGAAAAGAGGGGCGATTCTCGCTAGTTCGTTGTTTCCCTGAAACCGGGCGGATGCATCAAATTCGAGTGCATTTGGCGAATGGTGGATTTCCGATCGTTGGCGACAAACTTTATGCCGGCGATGGCACGGAATATTTGGAATGGATGGCGACGGGATGGAGCCCTGAATTGCAGCAGCGCTTAATTTTGCCACGTCATGCGCTTCACGCGGTAAGTCTTGAAATTCCGTGGGCAGGACGTTCGATTCAATGGCAAGCAGTTCTAGGACAGGACATGCTGGAATTTTGTGAGGGAAAGGTAATTTCTCAAAAAGCGGACGTTGTGATTTGGAATCGTGAGGATTAGACTCACTCATGGTTTCTTTGAACGAAGTCGTTGCGTATTTAGATGAGGAACTGAAAACTGCTGTGATTTCAGATTATCCGGGTGCAATTAACGGTTTACAATTGGCCAATGAGGGCCAAATCAACCGGATTGTAGCAGCGGTCGATGCGTCACTTTCGGTGATTGAAGCTGCTGCGGAAGGCGGACCTGGCTTGTTGATCGTTCATCATGGAATGTTTTGGCAGGGCGTTCAACCGGTGACTGGGGCATTTTACCGGAAACTCAAAATTGCGATGGATGCCGGGCTCGCTATTTACTCTTCGCATCTTCCGCTCGATGTCCATGTCGAGTTTGGCAATAATGTCCTTCTTGCACGTGCAATTGGCTTGCGGCAGCAAGAGCCATTTTGTGACCCCAAAAGCCTTACTTTAGGCGTTCGTGGTTTGTGGGAAGGGAGCAGAAATGATTTGTGTGATACTTTGCAGATGGCTTTGGGAGCTTCCGTTCATTGTTGCCCAGGCGGGAGTGAAGTGATTTCTAAAGTGGGCATCATTACCGGTGCTGCTGGAAGCGAAGTGGTGATGGTCGCCTCGTCAGGCGTGGATACCTTTATAACAGGAGAAGGCCCCCACTGGAGTTACCCACTCGCAGAAGAACTGGCTTTAAATGTGTTTTATTGCGGGCACTACGCCACGGAAACTTTTGGAGTCAAGGCGATTGCTGAAGAGCTCGCAAAGCGGTTTATAATTCCGTGGACGTTTTATGATCATCCTACCGGACTCTAAATTTTTAGAGTGCCATCTGATTTTCACAAAATCTAAACCAATCAACGTATCATGTTCCTAAAGATTTTTTATTTTGGAAATTAATTTTTTTGAAAAACGGCTAATTAAGTTATTGTTGAAACTTGTAATTATTGTATTTCATTGAAAGTCAACAAGTATCCAACATTAAGAGCGGACTCAAATAATTTCCATGCGAGGTTCAAAAAAAGTCTTGCTAGGGTGGCGATCTCTGAGCTTTATTAGTTACGAGTTTGCGGGCATAGCTTAGTGGTAAAGCGCTATCCTTCCAAGTTAGACATGCGGGTTCGATTCCCGCTGCCCGCTCCACTTACCATCCCCTAATTCCCAATTATATAATCTCAAAATGAAAAAAACCATTTCGTTCGTTCTTTTCAGTGTTGCCATCGGATCACTGACAGTTAATGCAGCAGTGGATTGCATAACCCTTTCGCTTTCAGTGAAAAATTCGGTCTCCGCAGAGCGGGCGAAGGTTTTGGAGATTGTTTCCAAAGAAGTTTCAAGCGCGCCAAGCTGTGCTTGTGAGATCGTTAAAGTCTCAATCGAAGCTTCACACGCAAATGCTCAATCGGTAGCTGCCATCGTTGAAGCTGCTTCAATCGCAGCACCCGAGCAGATGCGCTTAGTTTCCCAATGTGCAGTTGCAGTGGCGCCCGATGCATTAGCCGCAATTCAAACCGTCATTGCGAAGTTAGATCCAAATCGTGGTGAATCGGCGGTCAAATCAAAAAGCGCCAAGGATTCGAAGTCACCTGCGGGCGAAGTCGCGGCAATGCCAAATCCACTCGATTTCCCAGGCCAAGGACCAATCGGACCAACTCCGGGTGGTCCGGGTGGAACCCCTCTTATTCCTTTAACGCCTCCGGTGATTATATCACTTCCACCTGAAATTATCGCACCCCCGAATGTGACAAATCCTAATCCAAGCCCTGGTCCTGGCCCTGGCCCTGGCCCTGGCCCTGGCTTCGGTCTAAATAAGAATTTATTCTTAGATAGTTTAATTTAACTTATAGTCACAAAATTTTAATTTTAAATTATTCAAATACTCAGAAATGAAAAATAAATTCTCATCAGGCCTGTTTTTTGTAGCTCTTGCTGGTTCCGCAGCAGCTCAAGGTCTATATTACGCAGGTAGTGAAGCTCAAGAATCATTACCCTTAAAGTGGGTAGTTGGTGCAAGTGCGTTTTATGACGATAATGTAAATGCTGGTAATCCTGGCCCTCAAGAAGGTTCTTTTGGTTTCAATCCTTATGTAGGTCTTTCATTTGTTAATATTACGCCACAAACGACTTGGGATGTATACGTACGTTTAGGTTTAGTTTATTACTTAGATGCTCCAGAAAATGTCAATTCGACAAATAGTGAATCACGAATCGGAGTAAACTTAACACATCGATTTAGTGAGCGGTTACGTTTTTCAAGTCGTAATTTTGTTTCGTATGAGTTAAATCCTGATTATAGTTATGGCATTGCTAATTCTGGAATTACTGGAGAATATTTATATTGGCAAAGCGATAATTCGATTGGTTTTCGGTGGACAGAACGTCTTGGAACTTATACTGGCGTGACTCTTGCTGGTACTACGTATGCAAATTCATCAGATAACG
>JAYWAR010000276.1:0-12590 GCA_043782285.1 Akkermansiaceae bacterium
TTGATCCTCTACAATCGCGTATTAACAACCACGGAATCCAACTTGGTAGGCTCTTATTTTAAAGGTAAGTATAATTTAACCAATAATTATCCTGCCGTCGTCGTGCCCCCGATACCGACTGGAGCATTCTCAGTACCTGTATCTTCAGGAACGATCAAGGTGAGCTGGACTCCGGTGCAAGGGGCTACTAACTACCAAATTTCGGTCACCAACACAACAACTCTTGTTGAGCAACTTTTCCCGGTTGAACCCACCATCGCAGCAACACAAAATTTTACAGTCACTGGCCTCACCAATGGCACAGCCTACGATTTTAAAGTGGCTGGGTTAAATGGTGCTGGGATGAGTGCTTATTCGGCGATTGATAATTCGACGCCTGAAGTGAGCTCCGCTTGCAATATTTCGACTTTCACTTTTCCGAGCCTATCGGATACTATTATTTCTGGATTTAATATCAGCGTGATAGTTGCTTCAGCCACTGACATCACGGCATTAACTCCTATTTTCAGCTCTTCACCTGCTTCCACCAGTTCATTCGCATCTGGCAGCTCGCACGACTTTACCACTCCACAATCTTATACAATCACTGCGGATGATGGCATTACATTCCAAACTTATACGGTCACCGTAACCAAGGGTGCAGTTCCAAACATTTTTACTTGGTATAGCCCTATCGCAGGAAATTGGAGTACCAGTTTGCAATGGACCAATAACCTTAATACCGGCTCTAAGCCGATATCGCCAGGCCAAACGGACTATATCTTTAATTTCACTCAAGCAGGAACTTATACGGCCACTCATGATCTCGCGACAGGCTTTGTTATCAACCAGCTTAACTTCGGCGGCAAAGTGACGCTGCAACCCTCGTATGGCGGTACTCAAAGTTTAACTTTTACCGCGAATGGTGCAATCTTGCCAACCATCAAACAAAGCTCGAGCAATGAGGCAATCGTCGATCTTCCTGTTAAGCTTCAGTCCGAGGTTGTTGTCGATGGTACCAATAATTGGCAAGTGACACTGCCGAAATTAATTTCGGGTGCAGGTAGCTTAACTAAAAATGGTAGCGGAACACTTAAAATTTATGGTAGCACGTCAAATACTTACAGTGGAGGAACTGTGATTAATGGCGGAATACTTCATTTAGAATACCTTTCGAATAGTACTAATCCTGCAGGAACAGGTCCGATCACGATGAATAGCGGTGGCACCTTAGAGTTTGATTATGTTTCGATTTCGAATACGACAATCATCAACGGTGGTACGATTTCCAGCCCAAATGGATTCGGTGCTACGATGAGTGGCCCGATGACTTTGAATGGTTCTCCGACGATCAATGCCGGAGGTGGGGCACTCATTTGTAGCGGTGTTATCAGCGGTACTGGCGGCCTTATTAAGATTGGTAATAGTCCTCTGGTTCTCTCCGGAGTTAACACTTACACCGGTGAGACCATCTTAAATGCTGGAACCTTGACGGTAAACGGCAACTCGATCAAAAATAGCAATAAATTGATCATCAACGGTGGCAAAGTGGCGGCGACCGGCACCGAAGTCATTGGCTCCTTGTATTTCGCCACAGTCCAGCAAGCTTCGGGAACTTGGGGGGCTACCGGCTCGGGTGCCACCTACATTGATGATGTCCGCTTTTCTGGAACTGCCGGAGTTGTCAATGTCGTGCCTGTGGTTGTTAATAATGATTACAGTACTTGGATCGCGAATTACCCGTCGATTACCAATCAGGCAGATAAACTGGCGACAGCTGATCCCGATGGCGATAGCTTAACCAACCAACAAGAATACGCTTTCGGCTTGAATCCTTCCAGTGGTTCATCCGCTAACCCAATCAGCGTGCCACTCAAAAACACGACCGGAGTGTTCAGCTACACTCGCCGTGCGACTCCGGCGCTCACCGGACTGGTTTATACCGTTCTCACCTCTACCGATTTAGTGACTTGGACACCAGATGCGGGTTTAGCACAGTCGGTGCTTACCAATGGCGCGGTGGAGACAGTGAGCTTTACGGTGAGTAAGCCATCTGTGAACGGCAAATTGTTCGTGCGGGTAAAAGCGGTACCTACCCCGTAATTTAACTGCGATGTTTGAGGCTTAAGTATAATTTCAAGCACCAAACTCAAAGGCTGAAAGTTAGAATTTCGGCTTTTTGTTGAGGCACTTGTGAAGATTTTTTTGAATGGCGGATTTTTTCTCCTCAAGAATATTTTGAGACAGAGCAACGGACTCCGTTAGGATTGCGTCGAATAAGACAAATAATACCTATACCCCCCCGTAATTTCCGCACGGAGGAACACAAGATCATCTCCCGAATGAGGAAAGACAATAAGTCGCAGGCAGAAATCGTGAGAACCATCGGATTCAGCCAGGGGCTCAAAAAAACTCCGAGCAAGAAGGCTACCGACCCAAACAGGCGCAAGACAAGGCTTTCAGGACAAAGAAATCCAAGCAGCCAATCAAGCCGGTGATCTCCGAGAATCTGGCAGACCCGATCATCCTGAGACTGGTGTTGAAGCACAGCCCCGAACCGATCTGCGGCGGATTGGTCCTAACCGGCCAACAGGTAAATACCCGCAAGATCTATCCTAAAAAGAAACATGAATCGATCGCCAAATCGCTTCAATGATCTAAGAGCTACGTCATAAACCTCAGAAATCTATTCTGGGGTATGGCTGCTGGACACTCCCGGTCGACGCTTCCATGCCGAATGAAACGATCAAGCACCCGCCACTCGCGAAGGCTCGTTAATCTTCTTTTTCCAATTGCTCCAGATAGGCGGACGATGGAATCAACCCTGGTCTGTTAGTATTACGTATTACTGTCCGTGAAGACGCCGTCCGTTTCGCCATGGATCGCATTGAGGAAGCGGCCGACCTTAACTGGCTTTTCGACCCAGACTTTGGAATACGTTAGATAAACTTCCCCGTCATCAATGGCCCACATTCAGTCGCGGTAACAGCGGCTACGGCAGCGAGACTATTATGTTAGAGCATGAGCAACACGGCCTACCCTATCTTTTTAAACTGCTCCATACACCCAAAGTCAAAGAGCTCGTTACCTGCATGATGCGCCAAGGAGATCTCTGGCAAGACTGTGGCGACGACTGGCAAGCTTTAGAAACCACCCTTCGTCTCAGCGGCTGGACCCGTGAAAGGCGGGTCGTTCTCGTTGGTGAAAGCCCCGCAAGTGCCCCTGTTGCCAGAATCGGCAAGCTCCGTCGTGGCAAAAATTGTCAAAGTTTTCTACCCAAAGCCCGGGGCGAAGGTTAGGACGCCCAAGCCAGTCCACCTCTATCCCCAAGCACAGCCACGACCGAGGGGATGTGGCATTCCTGCTGAGCGGGTGAAAATAGACCCAAATTTCCATCCTCCGGCTCCGCACCACACCAAGACGTTCAAAAACTACCCCCATTTTTGTTTTTAGGTTAAAGCGGATTTTTCAACTTCTCCGCAGTGTCATTTTACTTGGCACAACGTGGGGCAACGCTCATGACAACTTCAAGGTTGGGTATTTGTAAGATTCTGCGCATGCTCCAGCCACAATGAACATTCTTGAACCGAATTTGCTGATTCTAGCTTCTGCGGGATCGGGCAAAACCTTCCAATTGGCAAATCGCGTGATCGGTTTAGTGGCTGGTGGGGTAGCACCGGAGAAAATCGTAGCTCTGACTTTTACCCGTAAAGCGGCCGGCGAATTTGCCGATTCGGTACTGATGAAACTGGCGACCAGCGCCAGCCAACCCGCAGCCGCTGCCGAGCTGCGGCGTGATCTAATGCTGCCTAATGCCGATTTCAGCGAGTCTTTAGAACAGGTAGTGCGGGCCTTACCTCGACTTACTTTCGGCACAATGGATAGCTTTTTCGCGAAAGTGGTCCGTGGTTTCCAGTACGAACTCGGATTGACCGGCGGTAAATTTGAATTGCTAGAAGGCCCACGCGCCTCGACAGCAACCGACGAAATTCTGGCCTCAATCCTCGCTGAAAATGTCGAATCGCCAACTGAGGATCACTTTTTACAAGCTTTTCGTAGGGCAAGTTTCGGCAAGGAAGAGCAAGGAGTTTTGGATGGTTTACGCAGTTTTGTTCAACGCTGGCAAAGTCGATATCGCGTAACCGATGATCTTGCTTGGGGCCCCTCTGCGCTCGCGGGTGTCCACCTGGATGACTGGGAACCACGTAGACACGCACTTGTCGCCCAAGTCCGACGGGGCCTTGATTGTATCGAGTATACACGCAAAGGCCAGCGAGAAGCTTTGGAAAAAGTGCTTGATTCGTTACTCCAGCACGCCATTGGCAGTGGTAGCCTCGGCAGTGCTACTGGCTTATTAGGTAATCTTTTGGCGGTTGCGAGCAGTAATCCGGGTCCACTCACGCTGAAGTATTACAAAGAATTTCTCATCGGTGGTCCAGCGGGTGATGCGTTGCGAGAGCTGGTAAATCTAGCAGCTCGGTGCGAAATGGCGGCAGCGCTGCTCAGAACGCGGGCGGTGCGAGAAGTAATTTCGGTCTATGATGCGCGTTGCGAAAAACAATTACGCCACCGTGGTTTGCTCGGCTTCGAAGATGTTAAAATGTTAATGGCTGAGTGGGCCAATGACGAACACGGCAGGTTGCGCCGTGAAGCGGTGGATTTCCGACTCGATGCCCGCTACGATCACTGGTTGCTTGACGAATTCCAAGATACCAGCCGTGCGGATTGGCTCGGATTGCAACCCTTGATCGATGAAGCTGCGGGCGAAGGACAAGGTACGATGTTTATCGTAGGTGATCGCAAGCAAGCGATCTATGCATGGCGTGGCGGTGAGGTGGGTTTGTTTGATCAAGTTACCGAGCGCTACCGCAGCAGTGGCTTAGAAATCGCTGAAATGGCGGAGTCATGGCGCTCTTGTCCCGAGGTGCTTGCCCTCGTGAATCAAGTCTGTGGCGATACTGCAACAATGCATGAGTTTTTTGGAAAAGCCGAAAGCCAATGGCAATGGCAAGCACATTTTGCAGCGGCACGTTTACAAAATCCGGCTCAACGCGGAGAAGCCCGAGTCGAAGTGGTCGCGGGAAAATGGGAAGAGCGGCTCGAAAGACTCGCGAGCTTATTCGTAGAACTCGGTGTCGGCGAACGACAGATGAGCTGCGGTGTGTTAGTTCGGAGTAATATTCAGGTACGAAAAATTGCAGATGATTTACGGGCCAGGGGATTTGAGGTGATCGAGGAAGGTCGGCGTGAGCCAGCTAAGGATAATCCGATAGGAATTACGCTGGCCCATTTGTTAAAGTGGCTGGCAAACCCGGCGGATGCCTTTGCCAGAGAAGTCGTCGAAATGTCACCTCTGGCCCCAGTTTTGCGGGCGAAGTTCGGCGACCACTGGCAACAGGTTTGGGAAGGTTTATCAGGGCTGGCCTCGAACTCGGGCTTTGCCGGCATGGTCGAGGAGTTAATCGAGAGCAGTTGGTTAGATTGGTCAGATTTTGGCCGTCGCCGAGCTGGCGACGTGTTGATGGCACTCGCGGGTTTGGACGCGCAAGGTGGTGTGACGCCGCAACAAGCGGCAGAATGGATCGCGCGGTTAGAAGTTGCACAAAGCCCGGGGATTGCGGCGGTCCAAGTGATGACAATTCACAAGTCCAAGGGTTTGGGCTTCGACGTGGTGGTGTTGCCGGATATCCCCAATGACA
Organism: Akkermansiaceae bacterium; assembly: GCA_043782285.1. Classification (GTDB taxonomy): domain Bacteria; phylum Verrucomicrobiota; class Verrucomicrobiia; order Verrucomicrobiales; family Akkermansiaceae; genus Luteolibacter. The sequence continues at coordinate 5,679 of JAYWAR010000276.1, forward strand.
GTATCCCATCAGCACAGTATTTTGAAGTAGCTGAAGGTGACGGCTGGATCAGCCAAACACCCCCGAAGTGGGCCCGCGAGCTGATTCCCGAGATGCGTGAGGCGGAAGCGAACTGGGCAACGGGGCAACGCTACGAAGGATTTTGTATGCTATACGTGGCGCTGACTCGTGCCAAACGTGGCTTGTATGTATTACTCGAACCTCCAGCTAGTTCGCAAGAGGTGGCTAAGCCGTCATTGGCAAATTGGCTAGCACAGTCGGTTTCCTCGAACGGCCAGCCAGGGCTAGTCTATCAATCAGGATCGATCGACTGGGTGGAAACTCTACCCTGCACTCGTCGCCAGAAAGAAAGCCCCGCGCTACCAACTCTTGTGGCTAGCGTAACGCGTCGCGAGCGAGTGATGCCAAGTGCAGCAAAGAAAATCGCGGCGGTTCAGGTAACGCATTTTGCGAGTGGAATGCCATTTGGCAGTGAGGTACACGCTGCTTTTGAACAAGTCGGCTGGGTGGATGAATGCTCACCTGACTTACCATCCAGTGAGGCCGGCGGTTTAGTGGCAGAATTATTGGAAATTCCAAGCTTGCGGCAACACTTTACGCGCCATGGCGAGCGGATCGAACTTTTCCGTGAACAAGCAGTGGATGCCGTACTTGCCGGGCAATGGCTCAGTGGAATTATCGACCGGCTGCATCTTTACCGCGATGCTGCGGGAAAGGTCAACCGCGTCCAAGTGATCGATTTCAAGACCGATGGGGTGGCTGAGGTGAGTGAACTTGTCGACCGCTATGCAGCCCAGATGAGTGGGTATCGCGATGTGATGGCTAGCGCTTATCCGGCAGCGCAGATTGAATGCTTGCTGCTCTCTACGTGGCTACGTGCGTGGGTCGTTTTGTAAATGGCATTCAATCGCGAGCCGTTTCAGAAGCTAAATTTTAAGCTTTGCTTTTTTTTCGATAAGCCAAGGGACTGATACCAACGGCCTGTTTAAATTGACGGGAAAAAGCAGATTGGTCGGAATAGCCACAATTAAGGGCGATTTGCGCGATCGCTTCGGTCGTGCCAGAAAGGCGCTGACAGGCGGCGTCAATTCGGACTTTTACCAGATACTGGCCAGCGCTGAGGTGAAATAAATTGCGAATGCGTTGATCAAATTGATAGATCGAGAGTTCGGCCATCGCCGCAAGACAGGGAAGACGCAGCGCTTGGTCATAATGCCGGTGGATATAATCCAGAGTTGACGACAATGCAGTTAGGTTTCCAGCCGGTTCACCCGGGAGGTGCAAATCACGAGAGATTCCACAAATTCCAATGATTTGGCCGGATTTATCGAGAATCGGCTCCTTGAAAGTGAGGCACCAGCCACTGCGGCCGCTGGGGTAAAGGTGGAGCCCCAAGTGGTCACGAATCGGATTGCCATTGCGTAAAATGGCACGATCTTGCGCCGCGAAGGCACTTCCGAGTGGCGATGGAAACAACTCTGCGGCGGTGAGTCCAAGCACGGCATTTTTTCCTGCGAGTCCGCAGCGCGTTGCGAGTGTGTCGTTGACTGCCAAATAGCGGCCAGCTGTATCTTTGACAAAAAATACAATATCGGGGACACCATCGAAAAGTCGCTCGAAAGGTAAAAGTCCGGCTAGCGATTCAACGAACGCGGTGCGAGGTGAGATGGCTTGGTTCATGCGGAGTGTTTAAAGATTAAATTATACAAATTTGAGAGAGATTGCTAGCGCATTTGCCAAGACCAGTACGCTATTTATTAGAGCAGTTATGTACCAAGTGCCACTTCAAGTCATCGACTCACACACCCAAGGCGAGCCCACGCGAGTTGTGATTGCAGGCGGCCCGGATTTGGGCTGCGGCACGCTAGCGGAAAAGGCGAAGCGTCTGCGTGAGGATCACGACACTTTCCGCAGTGCGGTTTGCAACGAGCCTCGTGGCCACGAAGCGATGGTTGGAGCCTTGATTTGTGAGCCCCACGCACCAGATTGCGTGTGTGGAGTAATTTTTTTTAACAACCTAACTACCCTTAACATGTGCATCCATGGTTGTATCGGGCTGGCCATAACGCTTGCCCATTTGGGGCGAATCGATCCGGGAGCCCACCGGATCGACACTCCAGTCGGGGTGGTGGTGATTCGGCTGCGCGATGATGGCTCGGTGGAAGTGGCAAATGTTCCGAGCTATCGAAAAGCCACGGCAATTGCGGTGGAGATTCCCGGATGGGGCCGCGTGGATGGTGAAATCGCTTGGGGCGGAAATTGGTTTTTTCTCATCGAGAATCAAGGCCCGCCGGTCAATTTCAGCCAGCTCGAAGCGCTCACCCATTTCACCCGTCTGGTTCGTCATGAGCTCGCTCAACAAGGGATCACCGGAGACGACGGCATGGAAATTGATCATATCGAAGTTTTCGGCCCGCCGGGGGATCCGGCTTTGGCCGATAGTCGGAACTTTGTGCTATGCCCAGGAAATGCTTACGACCGCTCACCTTGTGGTACCGGTACCAGCGCAAAAATGGCTTGTCTGCACGCTGCCGGAAAGCTCGAACCCGGGCAAATTTGGCGACAAGCGAGTATTCTCGATACCATTTTTGAAGGCCGGATCGAAATCCTACCCAGCGGAGCAATCATTCCCTACGTTTCTGGCAGGGCCTGGATCAATGGTACTGCCACCTACTTTTTCGAGCCTACGGATCCGTTTCGACACGGGATTCCAGCTAATCCACATGCCCCGCACTAACGGAAAATTACAATTTGTCAGTTTTTACGTTCTCGGTTCCTTGGTCGCAAGACTGTCGAATACGAGTAGGAAAATAGGAAGTATTTGAAACCATGGAAGGTAACTAGACTATTATACGACCTCGTGAAGGAAAAATTGGTAACGATTGCCACCATCGTCGAGTGAAGGTAGCTAGAGAACTCGTTGCGTTCATGATGAGTGAGAATTTGATAGCCCACCTCATTTCCTAACTTTCAAAAATTAGCTGCAAAGTTCGATTAGTTATATGCAGCTGCAGCAGTCTTCGTCAACCTTGACGATCGACACTGGATCCCAAAATCAGGGCAACCTGGGGGAGTCGCTCAAAGCAAGAGGCCATTCAGCAGCAAATTTTCTGTCAACTTGAGATGGATAAAGTTTTTTGTGTCAGCGCTTTCCGAAGATCTGCCCAATCACCAGAACAACGGTGTCCAACATTGGCCTCATGAGGTGGCATAAATCTTGGCAAGACGGGCCAGGGCTTGGGTCCAAGAACGCTTGGTATCGAGATGATGATCAACCCGCGGATGAACTTCACGGTGAGCTGAGTGAATCGCTGGATGGCTTTCTGGAGGACTGTAAGTCCTCCAGATCCCTTGGTCTTTGAATCCTCGTTCCGATCGACAAGGGTTTGTGCTTTGCGTTTGATCTCGGCTTCGTTGTAAATCCCAGTTTCCCGGAAAATCTGTTCTTCCATGAGGCCGGTCATCAAGTTGTGGCTCAGGCATAACAGCCGGACCTGGCAGGTTTTTGCGTTCGGGGTGATCGCCCAAAATTTGGTTTCGCCGAATTTGTTTCTAAACGCATCGAAGACTTTCTCGATATCCCATCGGCACTTGTAAAGCAGGGCGACAATTCCTGGGAGGGCGGAAATTGTTTTCGCGGATTGATTACCATGCTTGACTCCAAACTTACGGAAGGACGACGACGATACAGCATTAAACTAAATCCGCTTAATCCAATTAACCATGAAGTAGCAAACTCGGGAATGACAGTCAATGAAGTGTTCAATCCATAGGAAGCGGTGTCCACAGATGAAATATCTGCACCGCCTATGACCAATGAGTAGTCTCCCGCAGCTAACCAGAATGAAGCTTGAACTGAGCCATCTGCTAACCCATCGCCATGAATACCGATGCTAGAACCAAAATTCATTGAGTCTCCATCCGCAGCATTATCGATATAAGTAAGCATCGAAAGTTCGCCAGCGTCATTACCCATTTTCCATGTTTTCAGTGCATCAAAGGCACCATGCCGAGGTTGTATCCCACCCAAAGTTGCTAAATAGGCTAAACTTACCGCCGCTGTATCATAATCGGCAATACCGTTGGTGTGAAATAATCCCGAATAAAGCGAGAAAGCGGGCAAAAAATTCCCGGTGCCAATTCCTAAGCTCTTGTTCACACTCACGCTGATGCTCGCCAAACTTGCCTCCGCGAGTGTAAACCGAAATGCTTTAATGTGATGAGCATTGCCAAACGCTGGGTCTGTACCTGCTGCCCAGCCAAAATTACTCATCACCGTTTGAGTATTGATCGATTTAAAATATGGCGAATTCAGCGAACTACCGCTAATAGATCCACTTGCAGGACTTAAATCTCTCACGGTACCGCCATAGGTAGTATGCGCTGAGGCTGACTGAGCTGTCAGTATCGAACTGGCTAAAAATGCCGCTTGTCCTAGTAACTTTAGGCTCACGATTTTACTTTTTATTTTCATCTATTTTATATATTTTTGGAGAAAACTCATTTTCGATTTAACGAACCGACCAATCAAAAGAGAGGCGATAAAATGCTTGGCCAGCGGGAGGGTCTAGATCGATGAAAGTTACCGTCTCAGCCGTAGTACCAGTCACAGAACCAATTACAGTCCAAGCTCCACTGGTTAAATTAGTGCTACGTAAAACCTGAAAAGTAACTCCTGCTTGATAGGAGGCCCAAACCCCCATTTGACTCGGCCAAGTGAGAACGCAAGCACCAGCCACACGCACCGCAAGCGGCTGAAAATTTGGACCTGCCTTATAATGAAACTGGTAAATTTGACTCGGCGTATGCCAAGGATCACCACCTGGCCGATTGGTACTACGATCCACCAGCCTATAACTTACGAAATAGTCACCTGGTCGATCTGCAGTCCAAGTACGCCCATGAATATGGCCAAAGGGATCTTGATCAGAAGCTAAAACCCAAGATAGAGGTTCACTAATTTGAAAAGCAAAGCCAGCGGTAGCTTGATCGGTCTTGAAGGAAATTGTCGGAGTTTCATGATCGGTTGCTCTACCCGTTTCCCAGAAACCGAAACTGCCACCAGCTGGCCCGGTAACCGCGACAACTTCCATCCATATCTCTGTACCGGTGTGAGCGTTGCGAAAATCACCAGTCTCAGCTTGACCGTCAGATAGAGCCGTGAATGAAAATGAATCCAGTGGAAACAAGCTTCGAGCATTTTCGTTGAGCTGATAATACCCGCCACCACCTTGGCCCACCGGACGCGCTAACAAATGAAAAATTCGTGCTGATAAATCAGGTCCAATGAGACATAGCGACTCTCCCGCATCCGGCAGACCGTTCGCATTGGTGTCGAGAACCCCTGCCGCGTAATGATCGTGCGCAAGGGCTGGTAAACTGACGAAATTCAAAAATCCAGTCGCAATAAGTTTAGAATATTTCATGAAATCACTTCAATTAATTTTTAGAGCCTCGACGGATCGACCAACTGACTCGTCTTGGCACCGAGACGAATTTGAACCTGCTGCCACGACAAGGTTTCCACATGGCCATCTACAAAGAGATAGTTTGCCTTGCCGGCATGTACATTCACCGCAACTTGACTCTCAAAAACAGCTGGCGGAACTGTGCCGCCAGAGTAGTCAGTAAAATGAAAGTGATCAGAATTTGAGTAAGACGTAGCGGCCTCCGCAAACAGAATGGTCGCCTGCGGTCGATCAATTTTTGTAAGAATTGAATAATTTAAATCCGGTGCACCAGCTGGATTAGGAGTCAAAAAATCATTGATTAAGTAAGTATAATTACGTGAAATATTAGCGTCCTCGTGACACTTAAAAACAAGCATCTCCGAGGTATATGGTTTCAAGGTAAGAGTCCATGATTGACCACCCGTCGACCGCTGATGAGTCGTCACTGGCAGAGTCCAATTGTTGTCCGTCGCGTATGACATTGTTGCCAAACCGATTTGGCGCAAATTTTGACTGCAATTGATCGCACGGCTACGGGCAAGCAAGCTTTTCCCCAAAGGCACAAGTAAGCCTGCAAGGACCGTGATGATGCTGATGACAACGAGTAGCTCAACCAAGCTAAAGCCCTTATAAAAACAATGATGATTTTTCAATGACGTCTAAAATTTTTCTAACCTCTATGTAGGTGGACCTGATTCGTCCACAAAGCCGAACTGCATAGCAGTTAGCTCGGATCACTGAGGAAATGGGCATTTCTGCCCGCAAAGCCAAAAGAATCGAGAAAATTGTATCTATGCACGAATCTTCTATATTCTGTTATTGGCCGCCTCGCTAAGTGGCATAGTGGCTCACCGTTTTATGGTAAAAAACGTAGAAACTCACCGCTTGAAACCTCCAACCGAATCAAGGGGGAATTTATCTATCCCCTAAATTATGAGATTTAATCCCACACTTTAACTCAAATCAGCGGCTCAATTAGCAGCCAGCTCGTGGCGGTTGAATTCGCACGGATCGGAAAATTTTAGTATAAGTCCCCGTATATTCTGTGACGCTAAATGCAAGCTCCGTACTGCACGGAAATGGCACTTTCAGCGGCGCTGGGATGGCGACCTCCAACTTCATTTCCGATTTAAGTAGAGGTTTTTTGTCCTCCTCGCTCTTCGACTGCTTCACCGCCTTGCACAAGGGACAAGGGTGTTCACCATCGAAAGTTTTATCCATGGCTTCCAAAAAGGAACCTTTACTGGAAAATTCCACCAGCATGTTACTCCAAGCGACTGTTTGAAGCAGCGCTAAATGCCCACCCATTGAGACCAATAAAGTCCCAATAAGTAAATATTGACTGATTCTCAGTGCCAATTTCGACATCCAGCTCCTATGTCAAACATCAATGGCTTAAGGTCAATTAGATTTTGATATCTTTCTTAAAATTACAACGAATCCCCTAAAAATAACTCCAATC
>JAYWAR010000277.1:0-4580 GCA_043782285.1 Akkermansiaceae bacterium
TCCTCACAGTTCTCACGTTTGTTGCCCCTGCCATGGCCGGGGAGCTGACTCCGAGCGCCCCGATCGTGCCTCAAAAAAGAACGCCGCTCACCACTTTACTGCCAGACGGCAGCGAGCTCAAAGGGGTGCAGCTCCCGCGCTACGATAAAAACCAACATTTGGTCGGCCTACTTAAAGCCAAAGCAGTGACCCTAGTCAGCGCCGAAAAATTCGCGGGCAAGATCATTTCCATGGAGTTCTACAACCCAGATCACAGTCCCAGCGGCCGAATCGACTTGCAGCAGGCACTTTTTGATCAAAACCAAGGAATCCTCACCACCTCCGAACCGGTAAAATTTCACTCTGAGCGTATGAACGTGACCGGCAGTGGCCTTTACTATTCGAGGGAACAAAATAAAGGGTTTCTGTCAGGCCCAGCCACTACCACCCTTTTCAAACTCCCCCCGCGACGACCATGAACCCTCTCACTTTCGCATTTCGCGCCACGGTTTTTTTGAGCCTTTCATCTGCGTTGATTGCAGCGCCGCCGCAGCCGCTTACCCCGGCAGAAATCGCCGCAGTCCAAGCCGACGCCGCAACCCAGGCCCCGGCGGCCGCCGCCGCCCATACCCACGCCCGCGTTAGCTTGGATGCCGATCTCGCAGCTGCGGCCGCGACCTCGAAAGCAGCCACCGAATTCATCGCCAAAGCCGAGCTCCCGGCAGCCACTGCCGATCCTCAACTTGCCGCCACTCAAGCACTCGAAGTTAAACCCGACGCCACGGCGACCGTGGTCAACTGTGAGGGCGGCGTGTATTTCGATGCCGCCGAGGGAAAGCTGGTTTACCTCAAAAACGTGACCGTGAAAGATCCCCGTTTCGACCTGAGAGGCGCGAACGAGCTGACGATCTTTTTCGGCAAAAAGCCGCCCGAGCCTGAAAAAAAAGCTCCTGCCAAATCCCAGCTAAGCGCCAAGCCCGACCCGACAAGTCCCAGCTTCGGCAGCAAGATCGCGACCAATTTCAGCGAAGTTGAGCGGATCGTCGCCACCGGTGCCGTGAAAATCCAGATCAAAGCGGTTGAAGCGAAACCCGCTATAGACGGCAACAAGGCGATCAAGGCGAGAGAAGCCATCGAAGCCAGCGGTGCAATTTTCACTTACAATCCAAAGAGCGACCAAGTGATCCTCAGCGGCGGCTATCCTTGGTTCACCCAAGGCAAGACTTACATGCGGGCCAAACAACCGAATCTAATCCTCAAGCTGTCTCCAGAGACTGGCAACTTCGTCACCCAAGGCCCGTGGGAAATGGGCGGCTCTTTGGAACCAAAAAGTAAGCCACCCACCACCCGCCACCCTTAGTTTATTTTCTGATGCACGACCCCGGCTCAAGCTGTTCCCACACCGAATCTGCGGTACTTTTCGCCAATGGACTTCGCAAGACCTACAATGGCCGCGCGGTGGTCGATGGCGTCTCAATCACCGTCCAACCCCGCGAAATCGTCGGCCTACTCGGCCCGAACGGCGCTGGTAAAACAACTTCGTTCTACATGATCGCCGGGTTAGTTCCCGCAGATGCAGGCTCGGTTTGTTTCAACGGTCATGACCTATCGCGGATGCCGATGCATCGTCGTGCCCGCCTCGGCCTCGGCTACCTCCCGCAGGAAGAGTCGATTTTCCGCAAGCTGTCGGTTTTGGATAACTTACTCGCGATTCTCGAAACCCGGCCACATCTCAACCGGACCGAACGCTTGGATCGTGCTCATGATTTATTGCAACGTTTCGGCATCAGCAAACTGAGCAAGTCACTCGCCATCACTCTTTCCGGCGGTGAAAAGCGCCGCCTCGCCATCGCTCGCTCGCTCTGCTCAGACCCAACTTTGCTGATGCTCGACGAGCCCTTCGCCGGAATTGACCCGATCGCCGTAGAAGACATTCAGCGGATTGTCCGCGAACTGCGTGACCGCGATGGCTTGGCCATTTTAATCACCGATCACTCGGTCCGTGAAACCCTCAGCATCACCGATCGCGCCTTCCTCATCCACGACGGTCGCGTCATTCTCGAAGGTGCCTCTGACGAGCTGGTCAACGACCCAATCGCCCGCAAGCATTATTTAGGCGACGATTTCAGGATGTAGCCTCATTCGGTCGCATCACACCGATCCGCATCTACAAGCTGTCGTCATCGATTCCGTCGCCGAATTGCAAACGCTGGCGAAGCTCACGGCCACCACGCAGGTCTTCGGCGTCCTCGACCGCATTTCGCAACCAAGCGAGTTTTTGTTGAGCACCTGGGGAAGCCGGGCCGATCAACGCATCAATGATCGTAGGTTTTCCTTCCCGGTCTCTCATGATGTTGCGATGGTGTAAATCGGCAATGAGCCATCCCCGTGAATTTAGCGAAATTACCGCCACTTGGCGCTCCAGATTGGTAAATGGTGGCACAATCCCGTGCATCGCTTGAGTCGCAATCTCACGATCCTTTTGATAGTCCTTGCAGGGAAATGCCAGCGGCTGCTTGGCGATGAGGTAGTCGCCATTGGTGGATAAACCGACAATTTCGGTAGGATGCCCGCCTGCCTCACTCAGCACCGCAAGTTTCTCCAATGTGTCGATCAAAACGGCTGGAAGCAATTTGACCTCGTAACGCTCATTTTCACGCTGCTCCAAGCTGATTTTTTTACCCAGCGAGCCATCCGCCCTAAGATCAAAGAGTTTATAAACGACCTTATTTGCTTCATCGAAAAACGGGCTAGCCTCTGCGCCACTGACCATCGCAGAGAGAAAATCCGAGCTCAGCATGCCGTCCTCATCATGATGAATTCCAAGGCACTCTAAGGGAATCAGCGGGACTTCCTTCTGTTTGGACTTTCGGGTAAAAAGGGCATTCCAAACATCAACCGGAACCGATTTCCCGGATGAAGGGAACTGAGTTGCTTCCAAGATTGCGAGCGTTCGCTCGCGGTTAAGGGCAGTGCAAGCTGCTCGCTGGTCGGCGGTGGAACTGCCGAAGTCAATGGCCGTTGGCCGCTGAGTCCTGAAGTCGAAGTGGAGTTGCGCTGAGGAATTTCCATCCAAAATGGTTTTGATGAAGTGGGCTGGTGAAATCACTAAGCACCGGCAACGTGCTTCACAAGATCGAAACTTCTTACACGCTAGCACCCGCCAAGACAAGGGCGCACTTCAATTTCACTCATTTGCATGACCCTCGATCTCAGCTCTTAGGTTTTCTCACCTCGCAATCTTGCCTGGTAATCGTCCTTGAATCTCATCCGAAAACTGGCTCAATTCCCATCATGCTCGCAATGCCTCATCTCTGGACCCGGCGAAAACTCATCGGTACACTCGCTCTCGCACTCACCGCACCCGGGGCCTTCGCCGAACAACTCGCACTCACCCCAAAACAAACCGCAGGCCCGTTTTATCCCGATCATCTGCCTCTCGACACCGACAACGATCTGCTCATCATCAACGACAGTATCAGCCCTGCCATCGGTGAGATTACCCACCTCTCCGGTCGCCTACTCGACGCCACGGGCGACCCGATCCGCAACGCTGTCGTCGAAATTTGGCAAGTCGATGGCAAGGGCGTCTATCTTCATCGCGGCAGCGGTAATGGCGAAAAACGCGATGACAATTTCCAGGGTTTTGGTCGTTTTCTGACTGGCTCCACCGGCGAGTATTATTTCCGTACCGTCAAACCAGTTAGCTACCCCGGTCGCACCCCTCACATCCATTTTGCGGTGAAAATGACCGGTCGGGAGAGGTGGACGACTCAATGTTACGTCAAAGGTGCCGCGCAGAATGACACCGACGGAGTGCTAAAAGGAATCAAAGACGTCCAAGCTCGCGAATCGGTCATCATCGACTTTGCCGCCATTCAACAATCAAAAATCGGCGAACTCGCCGCCAAGTTTGACATCGTCATGGGTTACACCCCGACTGACATCGGGCATTGAAACACCTTCAAACACTCACTTTCCCCCCATTTTTTTGAGTCCGGCATCGATCACTGCAAAATTTGACTTCTTGCCACACCCGTTGCCACTTTTTTCTCCATGCAAATGGCCGCCCACACGTTACACAAATTTTTTCTGGGAGATGTTCTTTTTTAACTTTATTCACCGCACTTGGAAAATGACTCGGCGAATAAAAATTGCCACCCCGATTTCCGCAGCGACTGAAACGGTCATCAGCGATGCCCCAATTCAAAATTAGGATTCGGTACACCCCTTAGCGTAACGATTTACTCTTGCTTAAATCAAAGTTACCGCGAATTTTTCGAAAGGAATTTAGATTACTCATTCGTATCAATTTTATTCTATGCGCTCATTTCTGCCTTTTTCAGTCTTCTGCCTCGGTTTTGCAGTCGCCGCACCGCTTCAAAAACAAGTGGTTGCCGAAGGGTTTCACGACCCGATGTCTCTCACCGTCGCGCCGAATGGAGATCTCTATCTGGTTGAGCGTGAAGGCCGGGTGCTGCGCATCCATCCTGACACCGGTGGCGTCTTTGAAATCGGTAAAATCGCCGTGTCCTGCCAGCACGCCAACGGCCCACGCAATAAAGTCGCTAACGAAGACGCACTGCATGGCATCGCACTCG
>JAYWAR010000278.1:0-4559 GCA_043782285.1 Akkermansiaceae bacterium
CAGGAGAGCGGGGGGAATTACCCAAAGAGCGCTGCATCTAATTGTCGTCGGTGGGCAGTTTTAATTGTCGTCGACGGAATTTCTAATTGTCGCTGGACATACTTTGCCAAAGCGGCGTTCAAGGCGCTGTTCCGCCGCCAAGGGCTGCCGGAGATCATCCGGGTGGACAATGGGGCGCCGTTCGCGTCGCAGGGGCCGAGGGGCTTGAGTAAGTTGAGCGTGTGGTAGATCGGACTGGAAATCGAGGTGCAGTTTTCTCGGCCCGGCTGTCCGCAGGATAATGGCTGCCACGAGCGGATGCACCGGACGATGAAGGCGGAGTGTTGCAAGCCGCCGAGCATGAATGGGTACACCCAGCAGCAGCGCTTCGACCGCTGGCGCAAGGAGTTTAACGAGGAGCATCCGCACGAGGGGCTGGGGATTCGTTTGCCTGCGGAGGTTTATCAACCGTCGGCGAAGCAGCTGGATAAGCGTATGAAACCACGACTGTATCCGTTAGGAGCGGAAATTAAGCGGGTAGACTCTGCCGGATTCATCGGCCTAGAGGGTGGCCGGGGCTATGTGGGGGAGGCTTTCATCGGGGTGGATGTGGCTTTAAAAAGAAGCAAAAACAGCGACTTGATCCCAGTGCGATATGTCAATGTGAGACTGGGACAACTCGACACGTCCGTCAAGCCGAGGCTGCGGCCCGCGTTTTCCGACAAGGGCTGGGAATGCAAGCCGACCAGGCCAAGCGTCAATTGAGTTCGACACGTCAAAATCCCCATCACCAATAGGGGTCAGCCCCCCCCCGGAGTTTTACGCATGGAGTCAATGGGGAAGAGGTGGGTGGATCGTGCGGTCAACCCGAGCCGCCGCACAATCCTGAAGCGTAGCCCCTTTGGCAAAATCCGTTGCTCCGGTTGCTCTCCAGCAGAGCCGTATCCTGCGGATGACGGGTGAGATTCTCAAGCGGTTCCGGCAGCTACAATTCGAATCAATCGGCAGCAGAGAAAGATACAGATTTAAGATGACTTACTAGCATGTATTAATACATCTTGCTGGACCTATCACCGCCACCTCTTAACTAAGAAAGTGTAATCGATGTTATCGGTCAGTTTGTAACCCATGTTCCCGTTCGCACCGATGGTGGGTATGCCGTGGGTTTGGATAAAATCGCGGTCGGTTTTACTATTTTCAAACACGCGGAGGATCGCTGAAGCGACAGATTAGGTATCATCAAGGACGGCACCGCCACGGGTGATCCCAAGAGCTTGAAGTGCTTGAACAAGCACTGCGAAAAATACATCTTCGAGCAATCGAGAGGCGCTGGAGTTTTATGGTATTGCTCTAGTAGATTCAACAGGTTTTGACATGCTTCAAGGTAGGAGCAACTCATCGCTAAGTAGAGAATAATATATTATATAAATATCTTCGAGATCCGAAATCCCCCTCGTAAAGTCCCTGAATTTAGTGTAGAGGATACCCTTAAGCATGCCGTGACGCGGAGAGAACATGGTGTTGACTGGACATCTCCAAAGCCAGTGAAGGTCGTGCTAAGGGGCTTTGAGCAACGTCCTTGAGGTGACGGAATTCAAAATTAAGTTAGATATTCAAGCCATCTGAGGGTCGATGAGCCGCGGAGTAACATACGAGCGTGCATAGCTATGGAAGTGTCAGCAAGCCCATGATCCCAGTCTCGGCCGGGGTCATGCGAACTGCGGTGAGAGAGAGAAATCGCGGCTAGCCAGCGTTCAAACGTGCAGAGAATAGGACATGAATCACGAAAAAAGCCACGCTTAGCCTGACGCACCAGATCCACACGATAGCACTAACTATACTTTTATCAAAAAATAGAAATCCTCGCGCATCACCTCGTTATTATTTAAAACTATAGCTGCGATATTGAAAAAGTATTTTACCAACTTGGAGTAAAATGAAAGAGCTGAAATCTTAGGCTATCTCAGCAACCAAAAAGCAGCATCATGTTACATTTGAATGCCTCAGGCACAATCTTTGTATGCTTATGGAAGCGAAAATAAGTCACGAAAGACTCAAGGACGAAATTGAGAAAAAGAAAGCTAAAGGACACGAGAAGAACAGCAAGAACCGAGCAGAAAAATGGCTCTTACCCGTCAGCAATTTTATCGGCCAAGTCATCAAAAGAGCGACTCACCACACCGTTCACTTCATCCGTTGGCTCCATTACGTGCTCTATATCGAATGCACGATCGCACAAGCTCTAGCCATGTTAAACCCTGTCTTGAGTCTCGAAAAACATGAACTTTTCCACACCGATCGTTGCTGAAATTCATGATAGACCTTTCGGTATTGGGCATATTTCACGTGGCTTTACGCGGTGACCGCTCAGCGTGGTGAGGACGATTCGACTAGTTAGTATTTCTAAAATCCGATGGGAAAGCATTCAGAAAATAAGAATGATCGAAATGCTCAATGCCACGTGATTGCCGAAATTTATACCTACCAGAACATGATCTCATGGAACAACATCGTCAAGCTATATTAAATATCTATTAAAGCTCCAAGAAAGTCATAATCAATATTTACTTCGATTCACGCCCAAAACCTTACCCGTTTAATGCTCAGGGCGAGTCATGCCCTGCTTCTAGGACGGCAGAGTTTTTATTACTGGGAATAATTTATTCTGCTCAGCGCGCAGAATATCGCAAACTCTTCCTTTTGGTAAATCTACGTCATCATACTTAATTACAGAATTTTTCGGCAAATCATGCTTTATCCTACAACCCTCAGCTAAGCCTTGTGGTAATAAATTTTCAGCTAAACTTATTAAATATTTTTCACATTCACCATAAGTATCATATCCTCCTATTGTATCAATATAATCTCCAGCTTTAAGATCTCGTTTTGCAAGAGCAACAACATCTACGCTAGGACTTTTTGCAGAAAGCACCGAATCCCGGAATAATGCAACTCGCGCAACAGATAAGGGTACTTCAAAATGACAAAGATGATAAGGTGTATAAAAGCTATAAATTGGCCCAGGCCCCATTTTATATAAATTTAGCATATGCCGCTGTTTAATATCATCGTGAGTCGCGAGGACAAATACTCCAGGGCTCGGCTTCGACTTAACTGTATAGTCGACTACACCACCAAGAGACTGTAATATGTCAATATTATAATTATTACAATTACATAAATTATCGATATGATCCTCAAAATTACTACCGCGCATTCCACGCATCTCAACACTCATTCCTGTCGCATTCGCAACACAAGATTGTTCAAAAGAAATTTTTGAACCATCAGCAAAACTTGTAACCATATAAGGATTTTGTCCCCACTTCTCAGCAAATTCTTTTTGAGTCGTCGGATTACGATAACAATCTTGCAAGCCTTTAATATTACCACAAACCAACGGATTAAATCCGATGCTTTTAACAAACCGATGCAAATTCATCTGGACTCCAGGTTGATCCCCGTCTGAAAGACTGAAAATCAATCCTGCCTTATCAGCATATTGGCAAATAATTGAACCAAGTGTTGCATCTAGTTCAGCATTCATAGTGACAACATCCTTACTGTATTCTATCGCTTTCATCGCGAATTTTGCTCCGAATTCAATTGCACCCGTAGCCTCAATCAAAACATCGATTCCTTCTGCTTCACATAACATTAGTGCATCTTCAATAATTACAGGAATTTTATTAATTATACAATCATTTAGCATACTCAGATTTGAAACTGTTTTGAAATTACTGATACCAGCCTCTCGCCAAGACCTTGCAGCATTAGTCATAGTACGGTTTGAAATTGCTACCAATTCAATTCCTCGCACTGAATTTACAATTTGATTAGTAATAGCTCTGCCCATGAATCCAGCGCCAACTAGAGCGACCTTTACTGGATTATTTGCTTTTATGCATTGATTTAAAGCTGTATCAATAATTATCATCTTAAATTAATTGTTATATATTAATAATTTTTTGAATCTTACGCCAAAACCATGCATGAAAATCGGTGCTTGATCGCCGCGAAGCGGCGAGGGTCGTTTTAAAGTTGCCCACGACAGGCAGTATCAATAATGGGTAACTAACTCGTCAGAGAAGCGGACTGTTGTGGCCAACTTTCTCTTTCATTCGATTTGGCAACCCTTATTTCGAGACATGGTTGACCGGCGGGATGCAACATTGATGGACCCACTGACTCTGGTAAATTTTTTTGCTAGAACAAAATAACCAGCATTCCACTAATTCAATTGAAGACCTAATAGATCTTCTCTCCTAAGGAATAGTTTGGGGTGGAGAGTGAGTCTATTATGCTGCCAGTTTGGAAAAGTTTTGGCTTAATGACTGGTAGCCGAGAATCTTGCGGGATCGATCATTGAGTTGAGCCTACGCTTTGTCCATAACCTGCTGAAGCACCTGACTTAAATCGCATCCCTTCAGGTAGTATTGTCAGACTAAGCCGTTGGAGTTTTCAACCCCACTCATTTTCCACGACGAGTAGGGCTTGCAAAAGTATCCCTCGGAACCCAGCACGACACTCACTTCGGTATGCTTCGAGAACTCAAGGCCGTTGTCGTAGGTGATGGTTTC
>JAYWAR010000279.1:0-4553 GCA_043782285.1 Akkermansiaceae bacterium
CGCGAACAGCGCGCGACTGGCTCAGTGATTGCGGCGCGCAAAGCATTCGAAGTGGTGGTGTGGACGGATCACGGCTACACCCGTCCAGGAGAGCAAATCGAGGCGACGGTGGCAGTCGCGACACTGGCGTCTAAGCCTGTCAGCCACGCACAAGGTACGCTTACACTGTTGGAGCTTTGCCGCGGCGAAAATGGCCAAATTGACGAAAAACCGGTACTGACCTTACCGGTCGAAACTGATTCGCAAGGTGAAATCCACCAACGTTTCGCCGCACCTGCCACGGGCCAATATCGACTACTGGCCAGTCTTGCGCTTGCAGGTGGCGATTCGGTCAGTGGCGCGACGATTCTCAATGTTCAGGGCACGGGCCGGGCAGAGCCTAGCGCTTGGCATTTTGGGCCGCTAGAAATCATCGCCGAAAAACTGACTTATGCCCCCGGTGAAACGCTGAAACTCCGGATCAACAGCGATCACGAAAACGCCCAAGTTTGGTTATTCCTGCACCTCGTCGGTTCTACGAGTCGTGAGGCCCGTCGGATCCAACTTGATGGAAAAAGCCTCGAAGTCGAGCTGCCGCTCGATCTCCGTGATATGCCAAACATGTTCGTCGAAGCAGTCAGCGTTTTTGACGGGCAAGTCCACTCGGCACTCAAACAAATTTTGCTACCGCCAGTGAGTAAGCGGATTGAAGTGACGCTTGAGCCCGCTAAGCGGCAAGTGAAACCCCGCGAAACCACCGCGCTGCGGATCACCTTGCGTGACGCTGCGGGGAAACCAATCACCGGCACCGCAGTCCTATCGATTTATGACAAGTCGCTCGAAGCGATTGCGGGTGGCTCGAATGTGACTCCAATCCTCGCCAATTTCTGGAGCTGGAAAAATAGCTGTAATCCCAACTCGATGAATGATTCCGTCCCGCGTTCGCCAGGGAATTTGTTGCGTTCGCAGGCGATCGCGATGCAATCACTCGGGCGCTTTGGCGATCAGGAATTCCCTTTAAAAATGGACTTTAGAGATACTCGTAGAAGCGGCGACTTAGGAGGCGCCGGCTTAGGAGGCGGAGAAAAACTCAGAAGCTCAGCCCCAGAGCCATTTTCAGGCCTTGCGCGTAGTATGGCTAAGGAGTCTTCGATCATGGCGGCGGATTCGAGCGCGAGCCAAGCAGTTCCTCATTCCGAGCCGATTGTGGTGCGCAAAGATTTTGCAGATCTGTTGAAATGGTCGGGCTCCATCCAAACCGATGCCGAGGGGCATGCTGAAATCCCTTTGGAATTCCCGGACAATCTCACCACCTGGAAAGCCCACGTTTGGGTGCTCGGGAATGGTACTCAGGTTGGCGAAGGCACGGCGGAAATCATCAGCTCCAAGGATCTACTGGTCCGTCTTCAGGCTCCAAGGTTTTTGGTTGAGCGCGATGAATCCGTCTTCAGTGCGATCGTCCAAAATGATCACAATCAAGCCAAGACGGTGAAAGTCTCGCTTGAGCTGGATGGAGATCATCTCGTCGCCATCGACGGTGCCGCGCAAACGGTGGTGATTGCCGCCCGCTCGGAAGCTCGCGTCGATTGGCGAGTGAAAGCCTGCCACGAGGGCGAAGCGAGCTTGCGGATGCGAGCAGATTCTGGCGATGATGGCGATGCCGTCGAGCGCAAGCTGCCGATTCGCGTTCACGGCATGAGCCGCCAAGACGCATGGAGTCGCACGATCGAGCCGGGAGCGAGTTCCACTAAAATTGCGCTCGAGGTCCCAGAATTACGCAGAATCGAGTCCTCGAAGCTCAGCGTGCAATTTTCCCCGAGCATTGCTGGCGCGGTGGTGGATGCAATTCCCTATCTCGCGAGTTATCCGTATGGCTGTACCGAGCAAACGCTGAACCGCTTTGTGCCCGCAGTGATTGCTCAACAGATGCTCAAGGAGCTCAAAATCAACCTCGCTGAGGTCAAAGACAAACGCAGTAAGCTTAACCCGCAGGAGCTTGGCAATCCCGCTGTACGCGCGGCACAATGGCAGCAATGGCAAACGAACCCAGTCTTCGATGAAGCGGAAATTGCCAAAATGGTCGCTCAAGGAAGTGAACGAATCCTCGCCATGCAAAATGCCGATGGCGGTTGGGGCTGGTTTTCAGGCTATCGAGAGATTTCCTATCCGCACACTACCGCGGTGGTGGTGCATGGTCTGGGAATCGCCAAGGCAAATGGTGCCAAAATCCCGCAAAATTGCTTGGATTCTGGCATCGCGTGGCTCAGTGCCCACGAGCGCAAGCAAATCGTCGCACTGCGACTCCACACCGAGCGCGAGGCTTTGCGCAAGCAAGCAAAGACAATCAAGCCGTCTAACGAATACGAGAAGTCGAGTTGCGATGCGCTGGATGCGTTTGTTCGTCTTGTGCTTGGCGAGGCCAAGCGTGACTCGGAGTCGATGTTGGAATTCTTGGATCGTTCGCGCAGAGACTTGCCGGTTTACGCCAAGTGTCTGTTGGCGCTAGAACTTCATCGCAAAGGCAAAATCGCTCAGCGCGATGAAGTGATGCAACTGATTTCCCAGTTCCTCAAGCGTGACGCGGAAAATCAAACAACCTACCTGGATCTCAATTCCCACAATTTTTGGTGGAATTGGTATGGCAGTGAAGTTGAGGCGAACGCGTGGTATCTCAAACTTCTCGCTGCGGTGAAGCCACAAGACCCTGACGCTCGCGGTTTGGCGAAGTACCTCGTGAATCACCGCAAGCACGCCAATTATTGGGAGTCCACCCGCGACACTGCGTTTGCCATCGAGGCGATCGCCACTTACTTTAAAGCCAGCGGCGAGGACGCTCCCGAGATGGAGGTTGAGGTGATGCTCGACGGGAAATCGCTGCGTAAAATTGCGATCACGCGTGAAAACTTTTTCAGCTTTGATGGCACAGTCACGCTCACTGGCCCAGCGGTGACGACCGGCAAGCATGAGCTGGAGCTGAAAAAATCCGGCAAAGGCAGCCTTTATGCGAATGCCTATCTCGAAGTTTTCAGCCTCGAAGACAAACTTCGTGCCGCTGGGCTAGAAGTTAAAGTAACCCGCCATTTTTCCAAGCTCATCGCCTTGGAAAAGGAAAATGAAGTTCCTGATGCCAACGGCGTGATTGCCAAACAACAAGTTGAGCGATTTCGTCGCGAGCCGTTGGCTGACGGCGCAAAGCTCAATTCTGGCGATCGCGTGGAAGTGGAGCTGGTGCTGGAAAGCAAGAATGACTACGAATATTTGATTTTTTCTGATGCCAAAGCGGCCGGTCTCGAAGCACTCGATACTCTCAGTGGTTACGTCGGTAGCGGAGGCCTCAATGCCTATATGGAGCCGCACGATCAAACCGTGAATTTCTTCATCCGCGCCTTGCCGCGCGGAACGAGCACCCTTCGCTACCAGCTCCGCGCGGAAGCTCCAGGAGTTTACCAAGCCTTACCCGCTATCGCAGAAGCAATGTATGCTCCCGAGCTGAGAGGAAATTCGGCAGGTTTAAAATTAGAGGTTGCCCCTCCATCAAAAAATCCAAACTCAGATCACTAAAAATCACACCTTTGAACCCCATATCGCGAAATCTCTCTCTGCCGAAAAATCGGATCATTCCTCACTAACGAGAACAACCTTTAGCACTCAAGGAGCCGCAGGCGGGAAAGATGAGTTTTTTCCGCCTGTCCGCGAGGGTCACCAAAATGCGGTCCAGCTTCAGGATTTTTTTGCGGGTTACACGGGCAGGTCGCTTTGAACCGTCCTGCGCACGTTCCCAGGGATTTGCAGATGCTGGCTTCCTTCATCTCGCCGAGGTCGAACTTGGATCCGAGCCAATTCCATGCCTCACGGGCAATGTTGCGGTCCCTTCCCTCTGCCTTTTTTGAGGAGACCTTCGATTCTGTCGGCTCGAAATCGATGGATCGAGGTCTGGATGATGGCTTGGCGGCGACCGAGATCATCGGCGACTTGCTAGGTAGCGGTGCCTTCCATGGCCAGTTTGATGACGAGCATGGCTTCGTGTTACCAGCCGGGCAGTTCACTTGTCTTTGGCGCGAGAACCAGCCACTCTCGAATTCATTAAAATCTACCCGTAGCACCCCGCCACGACCATCCAGCTCATCCATCACGCCGCCTCGTTCAATGACATCTTAAACCAAATGCCCTGCTGAACGAGGCAGCGTTTCAGAATTTCCCTTGCCAAGTGCTCTCGGCTTGCCTATTCCCCGCGTCCCTTATCGCGCCGCCTTTTTACCAACGAAGACTCAAGGGACCCTGATGCGGCTAGTTTTCAAGAATCGCCCGACCTGTATCAAGGCGGGAAACCAGACACCCAATGATCAACGAACTCATCAACGAAATGGTGGACGCCGGCGTCCACTACGGCCACCAAACCAAAAAATGGAATCCACGCATGAAGCCCTTCCTCATGAAGGACAAAGGCGGGATTTACATCATCGACTTGGAAAAAACCGTCCAGCAGCTCGACAAAGCTTCCGATTTCCTCGCCGACCTGGTCGGTAAGGGCAAAAAAGTTCTTTTCGTCGGTTGCAAGCGCCAAGCGCAAGACG
>JAYWAR010000280.1:0-1583 GCA_043782285.1 Akkermansiaceae bacterium
GCACCGTTGTTTCGTAAAGAATTCAACTTGCCAAAAAAAGTGGCGCAGGCGCGGCTCTATATTTCCGGCCTCGGTTACTATCAGGCGAGTTTGAATGGCAGCGTCACTGGCGATCAAGTGCTGGATCCGGGCTGGACCGGATATTCCAAGCGTGTGCTCTACAGCACTCTGGATGTGACTGCCCAACTCCGCGAAGGTGATAACTGTCTCGGTATCACATTGGGCAATGGTTGGTACAATCCACTGCCACTCAAGTTCTGGGCTTATCTTAATTTGCGCGAACATCTAACCATCGGTCGCCCGCGCTTCATCGCTCGCCTGGAAGTTGAATTTATGGACGGCACCCACCAGGCGATTGTCAGTGACTCAAGCTGGAAAGTGGGTGAGGGGCCGATCCGTTTGAATAACATCTATCTCGGGGAAAAATACGATGCGCGGCTGGAAGTGCCCGGCTGGGACGGCGCGGGTTTCGTGGACTCATCATGGCGTCAGCCGGGCGTGGCCAACGAGCCGCTCGGAGTGCTGCAGGCGCAGGCGCAGCCACCCATTAGAGTCACCCGCACTCTCAAGCCGGTAAAGCTCACCGAACCTGCACCCGGAGTTTATCTATTCGACATGGGGCAGAATTTCTCCGGCTGGGTGAAACTGCAAGTAACCGCTCCGGCAGGAACTAACATCGTGATGCGCTATGGTGAACTGGTGAATAAAGATGGTTCGCTCAACCCACTGACGAGTGTGGCCGGGCAGATCAAAGGCACGCGCAAAACTCCGGCTGGCATTGAGGAAAGTGTCGGTGGCCCTGGCGCACCGGCCGTGGCCTGGCAGAGAGATACCTATATCGCGAAGGGCAGCGGAGTGGAATCCTACACCCCACGATTTACCTTCCATGCATTTCGTTATGTGGAAGTCACCGGATTGGTGACGAAGCCATCACTCGAGATGCTAACCGGACTGCGGCTTAACACCGATGTCGAGCGCACGGGTGCATTCTCTTGTTCCAGCGAGTCGTTCAACCGGATCCAAGAAATGTGTGATTGGACGTTTCTAAGTAACATTTTCAGCGTCCAGTCCGATTGTCCGCATCGCGAGCGCTTCGGTTATGGGGGCGACCTCGCCGTCACCAGTGAAGCCTTCATGATGAACTATGGGATGGCAGACTTCTATGCCAAGACGGTCCGCGACTGGGGCGATAGCGCTCGACCGGATGGCACCATGACCGACACCGCGCCCGCCATCGGAGTGGAGTATTGCGGCCTCGCCTGGGGGATGGCGCATCCACTGGTGCAGCGCCAGCTCTATCAATATTACGGCGAGCGGCGCTTGCTGGTGGAACAATATGAAACCTCCAAACGCTGGCTCGACCTGCAAATTGCCAAGAACCCGGAGTTCATCGTTGCCGATGGGTTGAGCGATCACGAAAGCTTAGTTCCCACCCCGGCCCCCGTTTTGGTTACTCCGTTGTTCGCTGCCACTGCCAAGACCGTTAGTGAACTCGCCACGATCTTGGGGCATCCCGCAGAAGCGGAAAAGTATCTGCTGCTCGCCGCTAAAATTCAAAAGGCATATCTCGGGAAATTCCTTGA
>JAYWAR010000281.1:0-4545 GCA_043782285.1 Akkermansiaceae bacterium
TAACAACCAGCGACCGTCACAGGAAGTTTTCAATGATGTTAGCGCGATGTAGGGGAAGTCCCGCCCGGTCGAGTAAACATCCTCGGTCTCGGAGGTGCCGAGTTGATGGCGATAGATCTGTTGGTAAAAATTAAGATCCTTCGCTGGTTTCTCCCCCGCTCGCGGGTAGCGAGTGTAGTAGATCGCTTTTCCATCTGGAGTCCAAGCGGCACATCCTCCACCCGTTGGATATTGGACTCGTGAAATCGACTCATCTGAAACCTGACCTGTTTCCGTGTCATAGAAATACAAAGTCCCCTCTTCGCTGCCATATTCGGAAAGACTAACGGCCACTCGTTTGCCATCGGGTGAGGGTACAAACCAATCCAGTGCCACTTGCCCGCGCGGTTCAATCTCGTTGGGGTCGAGCACCACTTTTTCCGAGGTAAGATCATCGACCGATGAGAGAACCACGAGCAGGCATTGTTCTTCAGGCGGCTGGAATTTCAGCGCGAAAATCCGTTCGCCGCGCACCACCAGTCCGCCATAGGACGGCGCGACTCGGGCAAACATATCAATCAATCTTGCCTCCACCTCACCTCGATCTGTGAGGGCGTCGAGGTGAGCACGCGTCGTTAAGTTTTGGGCAACTGTCCACGCCTTCACTGCGGGATCCTCCCCCTCTTCCAACCAGCGATGGGCATCCTCAACCATCACCCCGTGATAGTCATCAATCACAAGTGCGTTTCGCACAACAGGAGGTTCAGCATCTGAGAGATGGACAATGGATACAGACATAATGAAAATGGTAAATCAAATGAAAATTTGACCGCGTGACGAGTGAATAGATACGAAGTTAGTGCCCCGATAGGACGCACCGATTCAACAGTTCGCACAAACCCAATTTTCTAGCCAACTAGGGATCACGGCGAACCAGTTGGTCTGCCAGTGATCTGGAGTTAGACAAGTCCGACTATGGCTGACTCACCTTGAGACGGGCGAACTGTTGGCTTCCGCCTGCCGGCAGGGTGACTTTCACATGGTCCGACGGACTGCCGGGAGTGATCGTCACCATGCCCGACGTGGTCGCCGGGATCGGCACGGCGGTCCAGCCAGTGAGATTGCTACCATATTCCACGATCTGGGTGGTGGCCGGTGGCATCGAAGCGTCGCTGCGATCATATTCAAACACCCAATCAACGCCAGACTTCGCAAGCGTCGGCAGGATCGTCTGCGAGGAAACGATTGGAGCACCGCCGAGTATGAATTCCATGAGGTTGGTAATGCCATCGCTATCGGGATCAGCGAGTGGACTATCGTTGACCCCGGCGGTTAGGCCTTGTGCCACGTTGCTTGCCCAGGTGCTATAAGCCGAGACCGGTGCGGCAGGTGTAGCAGTGACTTGATTGGAGTTTCCACTCTGGCCCGCACCGAGCGTGGCCGAGACCACATAATAATAAGTAATGCCGTTAGTGGCGGTGCTGTCGGTATAACTCGCACTCGCTGCGGTTCCGATCACGCTGTAAGGACCGCCGTTCGTTAGAGAACGCTGGATGTTGTAGCCGGTGGCTCCGGCGGAGGCCGTCCAACTCAATGCCACTTGGTTGTCGCCTGCGGTGGCGGAAAGCGCTGCCGGGATCGCTGGGCCGATTGGCACATCTGCAAAGGTGAGTGCGGGTATCGCATTCGCTCCATAGAGCAAACTCGATACCGATTCGCCAAAGCTCCAGAAGCTGTCTTCCAGATAGTCGAGGGTAGCAGTGGCAGCTGCGGCACTGTTTAATTGGAGCGTGACGACATTGCCCGACGCGCTACCTGAATTGACTTTGCCACCCACCTTGTCCAAGTAGTAATTAGGCGTCGAGAAACTACTCCAACTCATCGGTTGATCGAACACTAGAGCGATCGCCGTCCGAGCACTGCTGGTGAAGTAAGCGCGCTGCAAGATCGGCGCGGTGACGGAGGCACCCGGCACAAAGCCATAATACCTTTGCTTCGCCAGCGGTAACGTCCGATCCGCCACGTTCTGATAGCCGGCAGCGGAGAAATGGCAACCGAGGTAGCCGGGAAGTGCCAGCGTATTGAGAATATCCATCTTGGAAAACAGCAGTGGCAAAGTGCGTTGCACGTCACGCAATTGATCATTCTTAGGTCCGAGCGAACAAGGTTTCGGCATCACTTGGAAAACGATATAACGACCCAAGTTCGGATAGTCTTGTTTCCACGCGGCTGACATATCGACGAAATATTGTTGATACGATTTGTAATCATAATCGCCGGTGGGTGCATCTGCGCCGCTGTTACTCTCGCCTTGGTGCCAAAAGACGCCGCGGATGCCATGCGTTAGCTTGGCTCCCACCACCCGGTTCAGCAGGTTGGCATAGATCGAATAGAGGCTACCCGCGACGGTATGATCTGCTGGATTTGCTTGGTGTTGATCGATGCGAGTGCCGCCCACCGCACCATTGATGATGCAGATCGGCATGTTATAGGTATTGGTCAAGCTGAGTGCTAGATCGAAGGCAAAATAACCGACGGTCCATTGGGTGCCGTTGCGGACCGCGTTGCCCCATGCGCCGCCGGAGCTGCCATAGGTGCGGATCCACGGGTCGTTGGTGGCATCTGCGGGTAAACTATCAGTAGCGACGGCATTCGACTGACCTTCGAAGATATAGGCATCGCCGCAGACAAGATTAGTCACGGTGTTAGTGATCGTATCAACGCCACCCGTGGTGGTGCCATACACGACCTTGTAAGTCACTCGGCCAGGAGCGAGCGGCGCGGTGAAAGTATATTTACCGGCGACCAGTGATTGGCGGTGGGTGGCGTAAAGTGTATCTCCCCCGTCGGTGGTATAGACCTTCAGGAATACGGTATCCGGGGTGCCGCTCTGGCTGCCGTTGTAGTAGAGCTTGCCCATGCCCGAGTCGTCGCGGGCATAGAACTGGCCAGTCACGGGGATTTCGTTAGTCCCTGGGGTTCGAGCCACATAAGGATCGGTGGCGGGTTCGGTGACGGTGATGGTCTTGGTGGCGGTGACGAGTGCCCCGCCGTTATTGAGGATCAGGGTGATGGTCATCGGCCCGCTGCCTTGCGAGCGGGTCAGCGTCATGACGCCCGGCACAGTGGGTGTGCCGGTGGTGATCGTCTTAGCGGCAGCGACTCCTCCCACGGACCAAGTGTAGGTTAGGTTGGCAATGCCTTTGGCTTGGAGAGTGGTCAGGTTTAAAATGTTAGGCGTCACCGTGATGGTTTGGCGACCATCCCACGTGGTAGGACCCGTGAGGGTGAACACTGGATCGGGTAGATCTTCGGTGATCGTGATCGGGACATCCACCGTCTGGATGCTTGCCGCATAGATCGCCTTGAACTGAATGATATAACTTTGGGTGCCAGTCACCCGGCCTGCGGTCACCGGCAGCGTGAATGTGTCGGTGGCGAGTATGGTATCAATGCCGTTTCTTTTTTCGATCCAATAGACTTTCTGGGCACCACCGGCTTGGCCGCTGAGGGTGGTGGAAGTGCCTTCTAGCAGCGTCGCGGAGGTGGGCGTGACAGCGAATGTGGAACCGGCTTGCACCAAGTTGCCCACCAGCGTTTGTTGCGCTCTTTGGTTTTCATATTCCATTTTGATCCAGTTGGCCGAGCGGGTGACCTTGGAAAGGCGCGCCTCGTCCATCTCACCGACAAAACTGTAGTTATTATACCATCCACCCAAACGCATGATGGAAGGAGGCGTGATGTCCACATTGGCACTGCTGGAGGCATCGAGCTGTCCGTCGATATAGATACGGGACACTCCAGGGTTTCCCGGAGTGTAGGTATTGACCACATGATGCCATTGGGATGTCGCCAAAATGGAGACCCCATTGACACCGGCAAAATTACCATCAATCACGATCCGCGGCGGACTCACGAGGCGGATTTGAACTTTTTTTCCTGCATCTTCTCTCGCCCAGTCAAAGATCTCGAAACCGCTCGTATCGGACCGGAACCATGCTTGGGTGGAGTGCGCGGTATTGCCGGAGGGAAGAGTCGTGAGGCCGTCGCCGCAATTGACACCGTTGCCAGCGACGAAGGTGCGGCCCTTGCCGATGAGGCTGTTAGTCACTGTGGTGCCTATATTGGTGGGAGTAAGCGTGCCTACCGAATCGGCCACGGTCTCGTTCAAGTGCATCACGCTAACGTAGCCGTTAGCGGCATTGAAGACATTCAGTCCACTGGACTCGGTGGCGACACCGGCCTTGCCCCAATACATCTTAATTTCTTGGCGGACGTTGGCGCTGATGCTCGGGATTTTAATCCAGACAGCGGCAGTGCTGTTAGCCGTATCCCATTGCTCGATCTGGTAGGAAAGCGGGGTGCCGGACAAGGTGGTGAAACGAATGTCGCGACCATCGGTTTGTGCTTGGCTGAAGGTGAAATTGCTCGCATTCAAGCGCAGCAACAGCGGGAAGTTAAGTTCCGCCGCACCGGTGGTGATGTTCGCGCCTTCCGGGGTGGTTAGAATGAAGAATGAGGCGGAGTTCGTCCACGTTTCATAAGACTGCACCGCCAAGGTGTAAA
>JAYWAR010000282.1:0-1579 GCA_043782285.1 Akkermansiaceae bacterium
GGGTTTAAGATTGTTAGCTTACCGGGCGAAGAGATGTATGAAGGACAAATTATTACCTACAAAGTGATGATCTTCCCTGGCATCTGGGTGCCGTGGGTCACTGAGATCAAGTCGGTGGACGCGGGTAAAGCGTTCGTCGATGAGCAACGTTTCGGACCCTACAAGTTCTGGCATCATCGACATACCTTCGAGGAAATCCCCGGCGGCGTGTTGATGCGGGATTTAGTACACTATGGCCTTGGCTTCGGGCCGTTCGGTGCCATCGCGCACGCCGTGTTTGTCAGGTCCAAGTTGCAGAACATCTTCGAATTCCGCAGGGAAATGCTAGTGAAGCGGTTCGGCGTGATTTGACAAATGCGCGGAAATGATTGGATCAGTCAGATGATACTAACGATTGAAAAACCGCTTTAATTTACTACCTAGCGACTTCTGAGCTGCTAAATAATGAGTGAGTTCCGCAGGCTGTGTGGATTGGGCTGGAGTCAGGACACCCGCCGCTTCATTTGTAACCGGAACCCACCAGCCGCCTAAGCCTACTTTGTCGCCTGCCAAGGTGGATTTCATCCATTCATATCTCACCCAGTATTCGTTTCCCGAGGCGGTAGTATAAACATCAGCGGTGCGCGCCATCGCCACGCGTTGCTCAGCGATTGCAATGTCCAAAGACTCACCCTGATCTGGTAAAGACTTTATCTTCACCAGACCTATCGGCGGCTCGGTGCGAAGAAAGCTGTCAGCCACGATTACTTGCCCTGCGGGTTGCCCGGCGGGAGCTTTCTTATAGATACTATCGCGCAGATCATCATCCGTAATTTCCCCGGCGACCTTGCGGTGGGAGTAACAAGATTTATTACCGAAACTCGTAGTCAGCCGCCTGCCACTTGAATCAAACTTATCGATAAACCCGCTGCCCGCGATCAGCGGTGAACGCAGCTTATTAAAGCCGCTGGCCGCTGGTAAATCACGAAAGAGGTGGTTGCTATTCATGATGCAAATCATTCCTCCATCCGCTAGATTCTCGATCAGGTTGCTGGCAAGTTTCTCGAATAACGAAAATGGATAGAGCGATTCTAAGTTCGAAACGTTCTTACTGGCAGGATATTGGCAGAACACCGACATCGCAAAAATCAGGTCGTAAGGTCCATTCGCTGCAATGGCCTCTGGCGTACTAATAAACAAGCGGCAGGCATCTTCTCGAGTATTCTTAACCGCCGCTTGAAGAGCGCTCGGATCCACATCACAGCCGAAGATCATCGCATCGGGAAAATAGGCGCGCAGGGTGAGGACTTCCGTGCCCGATGAACAACCAAACGAAAGTATCCTTAGGCGACCTTCGCCGAGGGCTGGACCATGCTGATTGCTGATTTCGGAACGGACGGTTCGGAACACACCTGGATAACGATTTGGTGCAGTGGTGATGATTCGTTGTAGCACAATGTTTTTTCTTTGAGTGTAGGTTTTTGGCAACAAAGGTAGGATCACCTTTGTTATATTAATTTGCGGTTGTTTAAATTTGCGGCGAGTCCCATGGCAAGATTTATTTGTAACTTTCCATATTGATGAAATGCGCTGCATTCGT
>JAYWAR010000283.1:0-4533 GCA_043782285.1 Akkermansiaceae bacterium
CGATCCGCAAGGTGTCGCGATGATCACTAAGTTGCTCGGCACCGAAGAACGAGATTCCCACGGCAATCTGCAACTTTCAGGTACCGGCGCACTTGGCGACTTACTCTCCAACGAGATTCGCAAGGGA
The DNA here is from genome assembly GCA_043782285.1 of Akkermansiaceae bacterium. GTDB lineage: Bacteria > Verrucomicrobiota > Verrucomicrobiia > Verrucomicrobiales > Akkermansiaceae > Luteolibacter. The sequence continues at coordinate 128 of JAYWAR010000283.1, forward strand.
CTTGGAATCAAGCGCGTACGCTCCGATACCTTTGGTTATTTGCAACGTTCGTTCATGGGAATTCAGTCGGACCGCGATGCCCGCGAGGCTCGCGAGGTTGGTGAAAAAGCGGTTCAATTCGCGATGTGGGACAACGTCGATGGCTCGGTGGTGATTAAACGTCCGGTGCTCAATTACAGCGTGGATTACGAATTGGTGGACATCAAGAAGGTCGCCGGAAAAACTCGCCACATGCCAGATCATTTCATCAATGCTACGGGCAATGGGGTGACGGAAGATTTTAAGAACTACTGCCGTCCCTTGCTTGGTTCGGATCTGCCGGAGCCTCATCGTCTGCGTGCGCCGAAAGTCACCAAGATTTTGCACCGATAAGATCGCGATCGCTGTTCTGCAGGAACATGGCCGGAGAAACTCGAATTTTTTCACTGGTCATGTTGTGTCGCGATTCGGGGCCACCGACCTGAATCCGATGCGACGCAAGCCGGGGCTTGGTAAAAACTTTGAAAGCGGGCGTGCTTGAAAATGAATTAAATTTTGACCGGCGAAAACCCCAGACTGGCTGCATGAATTCGCCGACGTGATAGAAGGTGTTTTTGATGGAGATGAGGGCACGGTCATTTCAAGCATTGGCACACTGCCTTGGATTCTCACTGTTCTATGGGCATCTCAGAAACCTCGTGAAAAATTTGTGATGAACTCCGAGATTCTCGCTGAGGGTGATCCGCCGAGTCTTGATTGAGAGTGTTTCGCTTTTAGTCGATTTCTACGCGGTAGCGGAGGATCGATGAGTCGATTTCACGGCTCCAGGCATCAATCCCACCGCGTAGCCCGTAGGTTTGGTTTAGGCCGTGGCCGCGAAACCAGGCCACTTGATCGAGCACGTTTTGGCCGCTGTGATCGTAAAGCAAAATCCGGGTTGCTGGGTCGCTGGCAAACAGCTGTTGCTGGAGTTCCTGGGTGAAAAATTCCGAACCTTGAATCACTACCGCCTCGTGTTCTTCACGCGTGCGTAGGTCGATCAAGCGCAGTTCTGAAATTTGCTCTTTTGCTGCCGTGGGCTCCAACCACATCGCCAAATCATGCAGATGACTGGCGAGCAAGTGTGCCAGCACTTCATCGGCGCAAATTTCTGATCGCGCACATAGCTCCGCGAGTGACTCGGCGTTGGAGAATGCACAACTTTGGCAGCCCCCGAGGTGGTAGCGGGCGAAAATCGCTCGTTTGGCACCGGGAAGAATTTCAAGAATCTGTGCCATCGGCGAGTCAGTGGAAAGGTCAGCAGCTTGCATTGCAATTAATTTAGCGGTGTCGTGTGGGAATACAATCTCAGGCTCCGCTGGAATCATCGAATCTGCGGCGAGCTTGTTCTTTGGCTAAAAACGCGAGTTCTTCCTGATGCGAGTGAATTTGTAGTAAAACCTGCACTCCATCCCGTGCCGCACTGGCTTTAAGAATGCTACGGAGTGCCGCTGCAGTGTGACCTTCCCGCCCGATTAGCATCGCCACGTCTTTCTGGGTCATCACCAGTTTTAAGCGCAGCCCGCTTGGGCCGAGTGCCGTGACTTTGATTTGCGCTTGTTCCGGCTGGTCGATTAGATGGACGACTGCGTATTGCAGGAAATTTTTGAGCCGGTCGCGAATCACTGGCATCGCGGTGCCGTGAATCGGTTTCTCGGAGGGGGTGGCGCTGGCTTGCGGCGGGATTACACCCCTGAAATCCCACTCCATTACTTTGTAGTTGGCGGTCCGCTTGAAAAAATCGATGAGATCGACTTCTTGGTTTGCCGCTTTTTTCACTCCTGGCAAAACAGATCTGAAATCCCAATCGGTCACTTGGATTCGTCCCAATCGCCTCAAGGAACGACTGATCTCAAGCTCCCGAATCTCGGTGTTCAAAAGGCCCATGAAATCCCACTCGGCCACTTGAATTTCACCGAGCTGTTTGAGAGAATTGGCAATTTGAGAAATTCGTTTCGCCATAAATTTGTGCTACGATTTATCGCGAAATCCACCTCGCACTCCAATCAAAAAATGCTCTTTACTGCGAAGCTTGCTCGCATCCCACGACTTGTTCGCAACTTGCCATCGATTTTACGCTGTTTTCAAATCGCAATCGGTGAAATAAACTCTCGTCATGCCCAGGGAACAAGATCCTGACGAACCGAAAATTTATTTTTTGCCCAACCTGATGACCGCCTGCAATCTTGCGTGCGGATTTTTTGCAGTGTTGATGATCTTCAAAGGTTTAATTGAGGTCCAAAAAATGTCGGGTGACGACCCACTTTCTGCCAAGGAGTATTATGAAATCTCGAGGCGTTATTACGAATACGCGATCCTATTGATTTTTGGTTCCTGTTTATTTGATCTTCTGGACGGCCGATTGGCTCGCCTTGGGGGTCAAGAATCGCCATTTGGCCGCGAATTTGATTCACTCGCCGATATCATTTCTTTTGGGATGGCCCCGGCGATGTTACTCTCTCGCGCGGTGTTGTTCCCGCTACCGATCAACATCGGCTGGGCAATTGCTCTAATTTACTTGGTCTGCGGCGCAATGCGACTGGCGAAGTTTAACTGCCTCGCTGCCCTGCCCAAAAAAGTAGGCCAATCCTCCGATTTTCGCGGCTTACCGATTCCGATGGCGGCGGGTTTTATTGCTTCAATTACCTTTTTGCTGATTGATTTATATCAAAATGACCACGAAATGGGTTTTTGGAAATACGTCTTGGCCGGCGCAATGTTGGGGCTTTCACTGCTGATGATTAGCGACATCCGCTACCCTAGCTTCAAAAAAGTCGGTTTTCGGACGCGAGGCACACTTGGTGCGATCGTCATCGCGCTCTTGTTGTTGTTCGTCACTTTCCAGTTTCGTTACGTCATGCCGGTGGTACTGTTTAGCATTTACTTGCTGTATGGGATGATTCGACCCTGGATTTCGCTGAAAATGAGGAAGGGTCTCGAAGTGGAAACAGAGTTAGACGAAGATTTGGCCAATCCAAGTTCACCGCTGAATGCAAACACCTCAGAGACTTCAAGATGAGCTGTTTTAAATCTCGCCCACGATGGACTGCTATTTTGCTGGTGTTGCTGCCGCTGTGGTTGCTGGGCTCAGGAGGCGTTGCGCTGTGGTATTATTTTCATCGCGAGAAACAACAAGCGCAGGTGGAACAGCAACATTTTGCCCAAGCTGTCTCCGTTCCCTTGTTGGCGGATGATCTGCGCAAAATCGTTGCGGTAATCGGCGAGCGCAACAGCTCGTCCGAGAACGCCGCTGCCAATTTAACTCGCGCCGCTTCAATGATCGAAGGGCTGCTTGGCCCGTCCAATACCGGCTACTCCGTCAAACGGATTAAGGGTCCCACTCAATGGCCGATTTTGCAAGTCACTCTGCTTGGTAAGAATCCGCAAGCTCCTGCGGTCTGGGTCCTCACTTCCTACGACAGTCGCAGCGGCTCGCGCGGAGCTGACGCCAACGCCAGCGGTCTCGCTGCTACACTTGCGGCAGCTCAAGCGCTGGCCCGTGACCAGCCTGTCAGCTCGGTGCATTACGTTTTCTTGCCACACTCGAATGATCTCGAGTCACCGGTCATCGAAACTGCTGCAAAATTGGCGGAATTGCTGAAATCCAGCGGCTTACCCCGAGCTATCTTGTGTGTCGAAGCCATGGGTGCTGGCGAAACTCTGTGGCTGAGCTCGCGTGATGTGAGTGCCACACCGCTCAATTTGGGCTCCGGGCTTGGCTCGGTTTACGGTGCAGAAGTCGTCTGCTTGGGTGACGATCACGATCTCGCGAGTATCCTTTTTGAAATGAATCTACCCGCTGTCCGGGTGGCAACGCGGGCGCTTATTACCGCCAAAGAACCGGATGAGCGCCTTCCTTTCGCGCCGACCGTCGCGGCTGCTAGCGGGCGGCTAATCGAATTAATTCGTCGCTGTTCTTCGAAATAGTCGTCAAGTTGCAACGATTCCCGGTTGCAGAATTTTCATTTAGGACCAAAATCATCTGCCAGATAAAACTGCTAGGTTCATTCTGCCGATTTCTCCCCATTCTTTGCCATGCGCTGCACCGACCTCGACTCCACATTCCGCTCCCACGCTCCCGGCTATTGGTCGGATGATCCTACCGAAAACTGGGATGACCATCGTTGGCAGCTTCGAAACCGCGTCGATTCGCTCTCCGCGCTCGAATCTCGGCTTAAACTTACCGATGAAGAGCGTGCTGGAGTTCTGCTTGCTGGCAATAAACTGGCGATGTCGATTACCCCGCATTTTTTCAATCTCATCGATCGTGAGGATCCGAATTGCCCGATTCGTCGCCAAGTTATTCCGCGCATTGAGGAAGCCTGGGACGCTCCGGAGGAAATGGCAGATCCTTGCGGTGAAGATTCCCACATGCCGGTTCCTGGGTT
>JAYWAR010000284.1:0-4530 GCA_043782285.1 Akkermansiaceae bacterium
CAAGGATAAGATCAAGATCATCCCTGCTTTTGAAAACCGAGGCGAAGGGATCTTTTTCAAGTTCAACGCAACCCGGATCGCGGACTGGAGCAAACGCCCGGCAGTCCAGAAGCGGGCCGAGGAACTCAAGGCGGGCTTCGGCCTCAAGGCGGCCGAGCGTGGCCAGGATGAGTATTCGTTCCATGGTGTGCCGTTTTACATGCTGCACACGCTGGCCCACCTTCTGATCCAGGAAATCACCTTGGAATGCGGCTACCCGGCCAGTTCCCTCAAGGAACGGATCTATTGTGATGCGAATGCCGGGGAATTCGGGATTCTGATCTACACCGGCAGCTCCGACGCGGAAGGAACGCTCGGCGGCCTCGTAAACGCGGCAAAAAGGATCCGTCCAATTCTCCTCAATACGATCCAGAATGCCTCCATCTGCTCTTCCGATCCCGTGTGCTCCCACACCAAGCCGGAAAAGGACAATCCCAGCCACTGGCTGTTAGGTAGTGCCTGCCACTGCTGCACCCACCTGCCGGAAACATCCTGCGAGCAGATGAATCAGTATCTTGACCGGTCACTGGTCATTCCAACCCTGGAAGGTCTTGGCTGTGAGTTCTTCAAATTGACTGGACCATGAATCCTTTTGTCCTTTTGGCCCAAAGCAACTTGGAATCCCTGAGATATGGATTCTCTCACGGCGCCCTTAAATACGAGATGACTCCGGGGGCCCTCCTCAATAGCGGGGCTAACGCGGAAACCGCGGCGGCCATCTGTGAATTCGTCCAGAAACGCGGATACTCATCTGAAACTGTCGCCGCCATCATCGAGGCCATTCTCGAAAGCCGCGCCCAAGCTCATAACGTCGCACTGTTGCAAAGCCTCGTCATCACGGGCCCGGAGGTTCCGGATCTTACCAATCTCAAGACTGGTTCGAGATTCATCCAAGTGGTCGAACACGCGAAAAACGAGCTGATGCTTGCAACCTTCGCGCTCTATCGGGGAGATCGCATTCTTGAACCGATTCACCAGGCAATGCTCAGAAACCCTGAGCTGAGGGTCACTCTCATACTCAACGTCCAACGAGGTTATGGAGACCGGACAATTAGTGATCAAATCCTCGAGCAACACCGGCAGGAGTTTCGACTGAAAAACTGGCCGTGGGACGCGAAACCGGAGGTTTACTACTACCCGGAGTCTCTCCACATGGAAGCCAAAAGCCGTGCATCGATGCATGCCAAGTTTGTCATCGCCGACGAGGAGCGGTGCTTCATCACATCCGCCAATTTCACCGAAGCAGCCCAGAAGAAAAACATCGAAGTCGGGATCGAATTGACAAGTTCCCACGAACCGAAGGCACTCAGCCGATATTTCAAGAGCCTGATCGCGAATGGGGAATTAATGCGGCTCCTGTAACAATTCCAAAGCAAATAGCCCTGCCTAAAAATGAGCCAAATCGCACCGTTACATCCCGCCTATTTCGAGACGCGCTTTCTCCAAGACTCGCCCTTTCCTGATTGGCCGGAGCAATTCGCAATCATCACCGCCTACGCCACCACGGGCGAAGCGTGGACGACGGAACAAAACGAATCCGCTGATCGCGCACTAGAGGCCGAGCTGCGAAAGACCGGGCAATGGTTGCGGCGTCTAACGGGCTATTCGCCGAATTCCGGCCATGCTGAACCTGGCTGGGCGGTAGAAACCTCATGGATAGATGCATGCGCTATCGGCCTCCGGTATCAGCAGCACGCGATCTACCATGTGAGTGGCGACGAACTGAGTGTGACCCTTTGTGACGAGAGACGAGAGCTTGTTCCTGTCGGAAAATTCCGTGAGCGATTGAAAACCCACAGATGATTGTCACCGCACCCACGAACCTCATCAGATAGGTAATGATTTACAAGGTGGAAGCCATCGAAATATCGGGCGACGATGATTTGTGTCTGAATCAGAATGTTGGGAATCTGATTTTCAGCATCCAATCCACTTTAGGGGGAATCACCGTAGGCAGTCTCACCGCAGTGATTTGTACTGAAACTACGGTCCAACTGAGTGATGTTGAAGTTGGTAACGCCGTGGACACAAGCAGTGTGCCATTTCGTCGATACGTTCGCAAATGGAAGCCGAGGTTCGGCATGACGTCTTTTCGTGGACGGCGTATTGGCACTAAAATGCTGAAGTGCTTTCTCGACTGGTGTCGGGCAAATGGAAAAATCGAGGTCTATGGCACTGTTGTGCAATCGGACTTGGACGAAACGCCGGGTTTGCTCGGCTGGTATCAACGACACGGTTTCGAAGTTCACCCGCCGGATGATCGCTGCCTCCGAAATGCGGTATGCATGATTGTTTGGAGGAATTATGATCTTCACTCCCCCGGCGGCGGCGAGTCGTAAGGCAGCTTGTAGTGAAGGAACACGTCACGGGTGCGGTTGTAGATGTCCATCTCCGACATGCCGGCGCGCTCCATCATCGTGTTGAGCGGGACGAAGTTTTTCTTGATGAAGTTGATGAGGTCCATCGGGTCGTATTCGACGGCGGCGTTGGGCTCGCCGAGGCGCTTGTAGCCGCTGAGGTTGGGCCGCAGGCACATCGTCATCATGGTCAGGGTTTCCGTGCGGAGGTCGCAGAAAAAGAACCAGTAGGGCCAGACGCGGTGGAAGTGCTGATAGAATTTCCGCACCTCGGGGATCGAGTAGAGTTCCTGCGGGTCGTCGTCCCAGCCTTCGACCAAGAATTGGAATTTGCCCATCATCGCCGCGAGTTCCGGCCCCTCGGGCAGCGCGGCCGGGCCGAAGGTCTTGAGGAAGTGCGCGGTCTTGCAGTGGCGGACTTGCGGCTCGCTAAAGATGACCATGACGGCGTCGTGTTCGTCGATCATGGTCAGTTCATGATGGGATCGAAGCCGCGGTTGATGATGCTCTGCTTGAGCGTCTTGTCGCAATCGCTCCTGATTATCCCAGTGCCTGGGTCGCGCTAGGCGTGGCACAAAGTAGCTTCGGTGAAATCGATGTGTGTCCATCCAATCGTTCCGCGAAGCTTTGGCCCGACACCCACAGGACCCGTTTGCCCACAAGAATCTCGGGGCCGCGCTTTCCCACTCGGGACAACTCGATGAGGCACGCGACCACCTCAAGGCTGCCGTTGTGCCCCTGCCCTCCGATGCCCAGGCATGGCTCAACCTCGGCATGAACTTGGAGCAGTCAGGGGTGACCGCGGAGGCGGAAACCGCCTACCAACGCGTCATCACCCTCGATCCCGGCGGCCACCTCGCGGAAAAAGCCGAAGCCGGACGCAACCGGATCACACAGGTCAAGTTTCGCAATGTCGGCGGCGCTTTGAGGCCGGATGTCGTGACTTACTGCCGCGATGCTCTCACGATGTTTGAAGGCATGCCCAATGAGGAAATCCAGCGCATCACCCTTGAAATCGCGATGCTGGGTGCCAAGGGGCTTTCCGTGAACGACCCTTCCACAAGATACCAGTTGCGGTCACTCCCCGGGAATTTCTGCGGGCTCGACCTGCTCTGCATCGAATACGTGGGATTCAAGATTATCGATCCGTCTGTGGATATCGGCTTCGACGTTTCCGCCGAATATGAAGAGGCGTGTAGGTTGCGGGGTAATCCGGTGATTCAGAAACCACCACTCCCGGAACAAGGATTCCTGATTTAAAGTGTTCTAAAGAACACTTGATGGATTAACAGCCCCCGGCACCCGGATCCAGCATCGCCGGACCGTGGACCGCCCGCTGACAGCCCTCTTCATCGACTGCGACTCGTTCTTCGCGAGCGTCGAGCAACACCTGGACCCTGCTCTTCGCGGCCGGCCGGTGGGGGTGGCGCCGGTGATGGCCGAAAGCTCGTGCTGCATCGCGGCCAGCTACGAGGCAAAGGCCTTCGGAGTGAAAACCGGCACCCGGATCAGCGACTCCAGAATCATGTGCCCCGGCATCGTGATCGTGGAAGCCAAGCCTCCGGAATACATCAAAATTCACCACCGGATCATTGAGGCGGTCGAAGATTGCATCCACGTCGAGGCCGTCCTCAGCATCGACGAAATGTGGGCATGGCTCCCTTACAACTGGCGCGACCCAGAATTCGTCCGGGGGATCGGCCACAAGATCAAAGCCGCCGTTGCCCGCGACGTTTCGCCGGTTATCAAAGTCAGCATCGGCGCGGCACCCAACAAATACCTCGCCAAGATGGCCAGCAAGATGCGGAAGCCAGACGGGCTTTTCATTCTGGAAGGTCATCAGCTCCCAGATATCCTCCACGAAAACAAACTCCGGGACTTCACCGGCGTCGGAAGTAAAATGGAGATGCGGCTCCATGCCTCCGGGATCCACACCACGGCCGCACTCTGCCGGGCGGAAAAACAGGTTCTACGCGGGGTTTGGGCCGGGGTTCTTGGTGACCGGCTTTGGCATCTACTCCGGGGGGACGAAATCCCGGACCTAGCAGCCTGTCGAACTTTTGATTTTCTTGAGACGTGTCGATATGCAGGCGTCCGCGGGCAAGGCGCTACCACAGGTCGTGGGTTCCGAATT
>JAYWAR010000285.1:0-4525 GCA_043782285.1 Akkermansiaceae bacterium
CGGTGCACAGCTCAAAGTGAAGGGAAAAATCGAGATCACATTGATGGAATAAACCCCGGGTAATTCATTGAATGAAAAAACCCGCCGTCCCTTGCGGGACGGCGGGTTTTAATGAGGCGGGTCGCGGCGACTGGTGATCGCCGTTATTTGCCGGCGCGGAGGGCTTCTTCCTTGGCCTTGGCCTTGGCGATGACGTCATCAGAGACGTTGCGCGGGCACGGGGCGTAGTGGCTGAACTCCATCGAGAACTGGCCGCGGCCGGAGGTCATGGTGCGGAGGTCGCCGATGTAGCCGAACATGGCACTCAGCGGCGCTTCTGCTTTCACCCGGATGCCGCCGGGAGTTGGCTCCTGGCCTTGGATCATGCCGCGGCGGCGGTTGAGGTCGCCAATGACGTCGCCGATTTTTTCTTCGGGGGCGAAGACGTCGAGTTTCATCATGGGCTCGAGGATCTGCGGAGCACACTTGACCATGGTTTGGCGATAGGCGGCTTTCGCGGCGATTTCGAAGGCGATGTTGCTGGAGTCCACTGCGTGGAAACCACCTTCATTGAGCGTGACCTTGAAGTCCAAGCAAGGGTAACCGGCAAGTGGCCCTTTATCAACGCAGGTTTTGAAGCCTTTTTCAACGGCAGGGATGAACTCTTTCGGGATGCTGCCGCCGGTGACTTTAGACTCGAAGATGAAGCCCGAGCCGACTTCGCCGGGCTCGATGGTGTAGTCGATCTTCGCAAACTGACCGGAACCACCGGACTGCTTCTTGTGAGTGTAGCTGTCGTTGACCATCTTGGTGATGGTTTCGCGATAGGCGACCTGCGGCGCGCCGACGGTGACCTCGACCTTGTGGGTGCGCTTGAGGATGTCGATTTTGATGTCAAGGTGGAGCTCGCCCATGCCTTTGAGGATCATTTCGTTCGTTTCATCGTCGGTCTCGACGCGGAACGAAGGATCTTCCTGAATCATCTTACCAATGGCGTTGGCGAGCTTTTCAGCATTGGCCTTATCCTTGGGCGCGACGGCGATGGAGATGACCGGATCCGGGAAAACCATCGGCTCGAGGGTGGCCGGGTTTTTCTCACAGCAGAGAGTGTGACCGGTTTGGACATTTTTAAGTCCTACAATGGCGACGATGTCACCGGCTTGGGCGGAGTCGATTTCCTTACGGTCGTCGGCGTGCATTTCCACCATACGGCTGATGCGCTCGGTCTTGCCGGTGAATGAGTTGAGCACGGTGTCGCCCTTCTTAATGGTGCCCGAATAGATGCGGGTGAAGGTGAGCGCGCCGAACTTGTCGTCCATGATCTTGAACGCCAGACCGCGGAATGGCGCGGTCGGATCGATAACGGCGAACTTACCGGTTGGGGTGCCTTCTTCATCCACTTCGGGAAGTGGCTTGACGTCGGTTGGGCTTGGAAGGTAATCGACGACGGCGTCGAGGACCAGTTGGAGGCCCTTGTTTTTGAAGGACGAGCCGCAGTAGGTCGGGAAGAATGCGAGGTCGATGGTGCCCTTGCGGATGCACTTCTTGATTTGCTCAACCGATGGCTCGGTGCCTTCGAGGTAAGCTTCCATGATCGCGTCGTCCTGTTCGACGGCGGTCTCGATCAGTTGGGCGCGGTATTCCTTGGCCTTATCAACCATCTCGGCGGGGATTTCCTCGATCTTGAAATTTTCCGGTTGGCCGGATTCGTCCCAGATGTGGGCCTTCATCGTGAGCAGATCGACCACGCCGACGAAATCACTTTCGGTGCCGATTGGCAGGACCATGACCAGCGGTTGTGCGCCGAGGATCTTCTTCACCTGTGCCACGACGCGGTAAAAATCCGCACCGATGCGGTCGAGCTTGTTGACGTAAATGACCCGGGAAACGCCGGAGTCGTTGGCGTAGCGCCAGTTGGTTTCCGACTGAGGTTCCACACCGCCGGAGCCGCAGAACACGCCGACGCCGCCGTCGAGAACCTTGAGCGAGCGGTAAACTTCGATGGTGAAGTCCACGTGGCCGGGAGTATCGATGATGTTGAATTGGTGCCCCGCCCAGAAGCAAGTCGTCGCAGCCGACTGAATAGTGATGCCACGCTCAGCTTCTTGGTCCATGAAGTCCATGGTGGATGCGCCGTCGTGAACCTCGCCGATTTTGTGGATCTTGCCGGTGAGCTTGAGAATACGTTCGGTGGTGGTGGTTTTGCCCGCATCAACGTGGGCGAAGATGCCGATGTTGCGGTATTTGCTGAGGTCCTTCATAACGAATAGTAGCTTCTGGTTTGCGGGCACGGTTTCGCGCCGGGGGCAGATTCCTAGTCAAGCACGGCGCTTTAGCAATCCTAGAGTCGGCTTAAGCAAGCTTTTTCATCGGAATATCAATCCAATCAAAGCCTCGGGTTGCCGCAACTCTCGTGTTTCCGGCTTGCTTCGCAGCGCCACCGAGCATTGGTTGGTGCGGCCATGGCGAAATCCCTGATGCGACCTGTAACGAGCCCTGCTCGACTTGACGGCTTATCACCGGTCGAGGTGGCTGCACGTTTGCTACACCTTAATGGGCTGGTATTTTTCGATACGGCGGGAAATTTTCCGACGTCCGAATCGCGACCCGTATCGGTGATCGCCGCCTGTCCGAGGCGGGTTTTCCGGGGAAAAATCCACTGCCCAGCCAACCTCGAAACTCTTCGCCACGCCCTTACTGAGGGCCCACAAATCGCTGGCGACCACGGATTTCCCTGCGGCGGACTCTGTGGTTGGATCGATTATGAAGGCGATTTCGTATTCGGCGACTATCCGGAAATGCTGGTTTACAGCCATAACGAGCACCGCTGGTGGGAAACTGGCACGCTTTCCAACCAAATCCGCGCCCACCACCACCACCGCGCACAAATCTCACCTTTCATCCCACTTACGACTCGCAAGGAATTCACCCATCGCGTCAGTCAAATTCAAGAATGGATCGCAGCCGGCCATATTTATCAGGCAAATCTCTCCCAAACCTTCGCCGCCACCGTTCGCGGCGATCTTTTCAGCCTCTACCAAACTCTGCGCGACGCCTCCCCTGCTCCGATGGCCGCCTACCTCAAACTTGATGGCCGCGAAATCCTCAGCTCATCGCCAGAAACTTTCTTGAAAATTTCCGGCCGTGGCATCGAAACTCGTCCAATTAAAGGGACTCGCCCGCGGTTCACCGATCCAGACGAAGACCGCCGCTCTGCTTACGAGCTCCAAACCTCGGCCAAGGAAATCGCCGAGTTAGTTATGATCACCGATCTGCTGCGCAACGACATCGGCCAAGTCTGCGAATTTGGCAGCGTCGAAGTGACCGAAATGCTCCGCCTCGAAACGTTTGCCCAAGTCCATCATCTCGTCTCCACCGTCAGCGGCCGCTTGCGCCCGGAGGTCGATGCCCTCGCCGCCATCGCCGCCTGTTTTCCCGGCGGTAGCATCACTGGCGCACCAAAAAAACGAGCCATCGAAATCATCCGCGAACTCGAACAAGCCCCGCGCGGCATCTATTGCGGCGCGATCGGCTGGCTTGGATACCATGGTGAGAGCTCGCTCAACATCGCCATTCGAAGTCTCGTCCGCAACGGCGAGCAGCTAATTTACCAAGTCGGAGCTGGCATCGTCGCGGATTCCGATCCCGAAAAAGAATACGAGGAAACCCTCCATAAAGCCGCCGGCATCCGCCTCGCCATCGAGCGCAGCCAAGCCCCAGATAAATAAATCTCTCGCTATCATGACTGCTTATTTTCCCAGTGTCTGAGTTTGAGGAGAAGCGGATTTTTGTTTTTGGCCTATGCTTAAATCTGTTTATCCGAGACCTGCGAACCCAAAGACATCCTCCAATGTTCTCAAAGTGGGTATCAATCGAAGTCGATTCGCTTAAACAACGGTAATCACAAAGTTGACTGCAAAATAAACAGCATTCCGATCGCGCTAAAAGCCATGTCTCTTCAAAAAGTTACCAGTTAGGCTTATTTGCTCTCACCAGTGAGAAATCGATGAATTCGGGCTTCCACGAGGTTCTTTGCGTGGTGAGAATCCGTTCTAATAATGACTTACTCACCCTCTGAACGGATTGAGCCAACGATCCGCATCGACCGTTGGCACCAAGAACGGCGTAGCCTCGAAGCCGAACTTGGCGAACAAATCACGCTCGACGCCTTAACCGGTCCAAACGGACTGTTAGGACGTGAACTTTTGCGGGATGATGCTGGAGCTCCGGCCACTTGGTTGATCGCCCAGCGAAAAAGTGGACATCGACATTCGATCGATGACGTCCTCACGGCGTGGTATGCACTCCAAATTTCACCGCCAGTGATCCGACATCTGGATCTTGGCACCGGGATTGGCACTGTCGGATTACTCACTCTCTGGGGAATGGGACCTAAGGCACGCTTGACGTGTATCGAAGCTCAAGAAATCAGCTATCGTTTACTCCAAACCAATTTAAAGACAAACGGTTTGCAGCAACGAGTCGATTGCTCTTACGGGGATCTCCGTGATCTGGCACTCCCTCAAAAATTTCCACTCATCACAGG
>JAYWAR010000286.1:0-1572 GCA_043782285.1 Akkermansiaceae bacterium
ACGGCGATGGTACACAAACCGTGTTGCCGGTAAACGCGCTCCACGTCAGCAAGGAAGTTTTCCATGATAAAATGGCGCTCAGGCACATAAACCAAATGCGGGCCATCATCGAAATACTTCTGAGCGAGTGAAGATGCGGCCGTCAGGAATCCCGCGTGGCGGCCCATCACCACCCCGATATAAACACCTTGTAGCGCCCGGTTATCGAGGTTCACCCCAGAAAATGCTTGGGCGACGAAACGAGCCGCCGAGCCGAAGCCCGGGCAATGATCATTTTCCTCCAAATCGTTATCGATGGTTTTTGGGATGTGAATCGCGCGCAGCTCGTAGTTCGCTTCCTTTGCCTGCTCATTGACGATTCGGACAGTATCCGACGAATCGTTACCACCGACGTAGAAAAAATAACGAATCTCATGCGCTTGCATGACTTTAAACATCCGGGCGCAATAATCTTCATCCGGTTTGTCGCGGGTGGAAAGCAAGCCTGACGAAGGAGTACCCGCCACTTGTTCGAGGTTGTGAGTGGTCTCACGAGTAAGATCGACAAAGTTTTCATCGATGATACCACGGACGCCATGAACCGCGCCGTAAATGGAAGTCACTTGGCTAAATTTGCGGGCTTCGAGGGCAACACCGACGATGCTTTGGTTGATCACGGGAGTAGGGCCACCTCCCTGTGCGACTAAGACTTTACCTTCTAAACGATTGCTCATGAGGCATTGAGAATTGACGATCCGAAAAGAGATGCAAGCCTCGAAACTATTTTAGTCACCGCAAATGTCAAAATCCTTCATGTCTTTTAAACTCGAATGGGTAATACGAAAAATGGCATCCCATTACGGAAAAATTCACGCTGTAAGCCGAATACTGTGAAATTATGTAACAATCGAGTGATATATGTTTCATGTTCGAAAACCAACTGCCCACCAAAAAAAGTCAAATTTGAATAGGTTTCGGCAAGTTCTCGGGCAACCATAGATGCGGTAGTGATAATTTCCGGCCCGATAACGCTACGTGACTCCGCTCGAAATCCTCGTGCGATCATATACTTGGCATACTTTTGAACATCGGCGTTCACGTTCTCTTCAAGATATGTAATTTCCTCAGATCCCTTGAAGTTCCCAGCATCTACCACACCGATTTCCACAAAAATAAAATTCTTATAAATCCCGGGAAACATTCGGACAATCCCGAGTGTGGTATGTACACCTAACCCGTTGAATCCATTCACAAAAACCACTGCCGTTTTTACAAGCGGATCGAAAACCTTGATCTCCCGTTGTTTACTGCTGCCTGTTGTGCAGAACACTTCCACCAAATCGTCCAATCGTGCCAAATCTATACGCGTCCGCTGGTAATGCCCTCGAATGTAAAAGGCCACTGCAATTAGAATACCCGTTACCACAATAGTAATCCAGCCGCCTTCGTGAAACTTAATAATGCTAAGCGCAACCAAAATCGTGGCAGTTAGTATAAATCCGACAGCATTGATCGCCAGCTTATGCTTCCATCCAGATTCGATGGCACGGTCTTTCCACCAGTGGCGAATCATGCCGAGTTGGCTGAGAGAAA
>JAYWAR010000287.1:0-12399 GCA_043782285.1 Akkermansiaceae bacterium
TGGGCATTTTGCTCGAGGTCCTTGAGGTGAGCCAATTGCTTCGCAGCTGGGGTTCCATCGGGAAGATCGGCGGTTTTGGTTTTGAGCCGGGCGAGTCCGCGTTCAATCAGCAATTCTTCCAACCAACGGGATTGACCCGCTTGCTTTACTGCGATGAAGGCGTGGAAGCGCTGGTCTTTAAAGGGACTGTCCCAGCGGGTGTAGATGTCGAAGGGGTGACTTGCTAATAAAGCGAGGGTGAAATGTTTGGCTTGTTGACCGATTGCCACGGCCTGGGCTGGCGTGATTCCGCCCATTTCGGCGGCTTGTTGGCGGATTCGCGAGTGGTTGGTTTCGCCGTTGGCGTAGCTTCTAAACGCGCTTTCGGGGGTATCGATGAAATAGAGCCGAAACACCTGGCGTCTGCCGTCCGGCAGTTGGAGCAGGAAACTGTCACCATCATTGTTAGCGGCTGCAGCAAGGGTACAGCCCCGGTAACACTCGTAGTTGCCAGTTTTCTCAAGAGGAGCTGTGCGTTTTGACGCAGACGCGGGGGGGGAGTTTGGCTGGCTGGAGTGATTTTTTTGAGGTGCGTGATCGTAAGTCCAAATGACGAGGGCCGCGATCAACCCTAAGAGTGTCAGCCAAGATTTTTTGGGTTTCGACGGTAACATCATCTCAGAGACCCTTGAATCCCTCATATTCTGGATAAGTGCCAGTCGGCATCTCAACTCCCCGCCATTCGTGGTTCAGTTGGCGATGTTTGTTGATAAAATCGGTGGGGTCGGCCCAGTTGATCATGTCGGATGGGACGTTGTTACGCAGCATACCGATGTGAATGTTGTGGCGAATTTCGAAATGCAGGTGTGCTGGATACATTCCGAAATTAGTGCCGATGGTGCCGATTTGTTGGCCACGTTTGATGGGCTGGCCTTCTTTGACTAGGATTTCATTGAGGTGACCGTTGAGGGTATCACAGAATTTGACCGTTCCGGTTGCTTGATCGCGGTAGGCATGGCGGGTGAGTACGACATTTCCCCAACCGGTGCGGACGTTGTGGGCAAAAGTTACGATGCCATCCGCGATTGCGTAAACCGGATCGCCGAGATCCTTATCGCCACCGCTGCGGCCATTCCAGTCCTCGCCGTAGTGTTTCGGCTCGTGGAGTCTCACACCACGGGCTTTGTAATAGCCTTCTGCATTTGGTTTGCCGACGGGGAAATCGAAGCCGTCAGCAAGGTTGATTTTCACCTGTTGGCCGGATGCTACCAAGCCGCTAAAAAGTATTGCAGCAAATAATGCGCCAAGTTTTTTTCGGAATGTATCACTTAGCATCATCGATCGACACTCCACGCGTGGAAAGCGCTTGCCGCAAGCGTAAAAAAACTCGGCATGGCAGTGATGCCATGCCGAGTGTGGGAGAAATAAGACAGATGGATTATTTGATATCTTCGATCCGTAAGGCGCGATAGCCGCCGATCGATTTGAAATAAACCAACAAGAGCAGGAAGATTGCGGCTAAAGTTGCTGGGATGAATGAGTCCGCTTTCAAGGTCTTGCGGTCGCCAATGATACTGGCGTCGGCGAGAATCTTCTGATCGGGTGTCTTGTTCACTGCAGTTTGAGCAGCAGCAAGTTTGGTGCCGTCGAGGCCGGTGACAGGATCGAGGAAAAGGAACGAGCCTGGTTTGTTGGCTTTGCTTGCCTCATAAAGTGCGCTGTTGGTTTGCTTGAGGTGTTCGACGGTGAAACGGTCCTTGGCGTAGCCGAGGCCCGGGCCACCGAGTAAACCGGCGGACATCATGCCGATGCCGCCCATGATTGACATGGCGATGGCACCGGTGCGGGGGAAACGGTCACCGACGACGGCGAGCATGGTTGGCCAGAAGAAGGTTTTGCCGAGGGCGTAGACTGCTAACGCAAGAAGTGCGCCGGTGAAGCTGGTGATGCCACTGACCATGTTAAGGCCGATCACAGCGAGTACCGCGCAGATGGAAAGCAGGCCGATCGGCGAAATTTTCAGTTTGCTCTCGATGAAATGAGCGGAGAAACGCAGTGCGAACATCAGCAAGGAAGTGAAGACAAACAGGATTTTGCCTTGTGCGGGGCTCAGGATATTACCGGTGATATTCTGGATCCAGCCGTCGGTGCCAAGCTCCACGGCACCTACCAAGCCGTGGGTGATGAAGAGAATGAACAATAGCAGCGAGCCAACTGCAAAACTGGTTTTGCCAGCGACTAGCAACCAGAGCGCAAGTGCCACGCCCCAGGAGACGTAAGTCCATGCTGGGCCAGTGAAAAAGGGGTTGCCAGTGAAGAACTCGAGGACCCCGCCGAGTTGCGCTTTGAAAAACAAGCCGATGATCGCACAGGCGACCAGTGCGCCAAGTAAGCCGACTTCTTTCATCATTTCGCCGAGCTTGAGGCCCTTGGCCGCAGCTTCGGATTTCGGGAACGATTGGCCCATGAAGGCGACGCCGTAGAGGATTGTTGGGATCAGGAACAGTCCGAGTTGGATTTTCCAGTTCACGCCGCTTTCACCGAGGGTCCAGCCGATGAGGCCGCCGACAACCAGTCCGGCAGGCCAAGCGGCGTGCAAGATGTTGAGGTAATGGGTGCGGTTATGGGGGAAAAGTGTGGCGACGAGGGGATTGGCGACGGCTTCCAAGGTGCCGTTGGCGAGGGCGAAGACGAAGGTCCCGAGGTAAAGATACATGTAAGCGGCATCTTGGGTCTGTCCTTTGTGGGCGGCGAAGGTGATGAACGCGGAGACTACGTGAAAAAGGAAGGCCGCGAGCACCAGTTTGCCGTAACCGATTTTATCGACGACGACACCGCCGATGATGATGCCGAAGCAGAAGCCTGTGAAGCCGGCACCGCCGATCGCTCCGAGCTGTGCGCCGGTGAAACCGAAGTC
This sequence comes from Akkermansiaceae bacterium, assembly GCA_043782285.1. Classification (GTDB taxonomy): domain Bacteria; phylum Verrucomicrobiota; class Verrucomicrobiia; order Verrucomicrobiales; family Akkermansiaceae; genus Luteolibacter. The sequence goes on from JAYWAR010000287.1 coordinate 2,897, forward strand.
GGCAGCCCAATTGCTCAGGATGCCGCCGCGGACGCCGAAGCCGATACCGGCGGCGAGAATGGCAAGGAAACCGGCCCATAAGAGCCGCTTAGCGTTTGGTACGATGGGGATGTCTGTTGATGTCATGGGATTAAGGTCTGCGGGGCTTACCGGTTGCGGGCTGGAATGGCAAGGTTCAGGGCGGAAAATATCAAATTTTTAGCTTCGGTGGCTTGATTTTCAAAAGATCAGGCATAGTTGGCCAGGTTCGAGCTCTAAATCTTTCTCAATTTACAGATCGCGATCGCAGTGACAGCCGCTTATCAGATTTTCGGAAAAAACGATGCAGCGGTCTAAAATTGCGGTTGAGGAAATTCGCGAGCCGGGCCAGACGACGGAGTCACGGATCACTGCACCGGCTTCGATCTGCGCGCCCGGGCCGATGACCGAGCGTTCGACGGAAGCGCCGATGTTAAGGGTTGCGTGCGGGTGGATTGCTGGCCCGAGTTGGAGCTCACGATGAGCTTGGAGGTAGGATTGGCGGTCGCCGAGATCCAGCCAGACGCCGTCGTCGAGGACGATGGCCCCGAGCTGGCCGGATTTGGCCAATTCAAGGAATGCCGGAATCACTGAGATTTTTTGATGGACGGGAAGGTGATCGAGAAAATCCGGGGTGATGCAGTAAATTCCGCTGAAGACGTGGCTTCCTTGGGCGCGGCCTAGCAAGTTCCGGATGTCGCGGACGCGGTCTCCAGACGGCTCGAGGGCGATGTGCTTTGCAGTTCCGCTGGAGCGCAATGCAAGAGTCACAGGCAAGCCGGACGCTTCATGTGCCGCGATCAGTTGTGCCAGTGGCAAGGTCGAAAAAATGTCGCCATTGTGGACCAACAACGAGTCATTGCCGATCCAGGCGGCGATGTTTTTCAGGCCGCCGCCGGTTTCCAAGAGTACCGGTTCGTAAAATAAGGTGATGGCGTAATCGGGGCTGAAATCGTTCCACGCCTCGGGCAGGTGATGGGTATTGACAGCGAAACGTTCGATTCCGGCGCGGATGCAGGCGGCGAGTGCCCATTCCGCGAGCGGCCGATGAAATAAGGGCACCAACGGTTTTGGCAAGCGGTCGGTGAGTGGGCGTAAACGGTTGCCGAGTCCGGCACCGAGAATGAAAGCTTGATTCACGGACTTGGCTTTGACTGGCAGGGCTGGGGAGTTCAAGCACCATTGCGAGGGGGCTCCGATCTGGGTGTTCAGTTGCGGTTCACGGCTTGGTGATGAATCGCTTCTTTTACCGCTTGGAGTCGCTCGGGCCAAACGAAACTGGGGGCGGTGGCTGGATCGTAGCCCTCCAGATGGTGATGCAAGCGGGTAGTCGCTTTGGTGTATTTGATCTCGGTATCGGCGAATACCTCGCGGCAGAGGGCCGCGAGTGCGGGATCGTATTCAATGAGTTCGGCACGGGTGTTGACGTGATTGTGATCGTGATCGTTCTCGCGATTGTTATCGAACCACGATTGCACACCTTCGGCAAAATACTCGCGATCATTGACGCTGGCGTATTTGGTTTTCCAAAGTCCCGCCTTCATCGCGGCGAGGTAGGTTTGGTGAAGTCGGGCATCGAAGGTGGGATCGACGTTGTTGAGTCCGCGGAGGTGAATGCTGTGAGCGAACTCGTGAATCAGGATGTTTTCGGTGGAATATGGATCGCCGGGAAAACTGAGTAAATTTTCTTCAGCGCAGGAAGCAAAGGGATCAGTCTCGCTACCACCGGTGCCGCGGGCGCGCGCATCCCAAAAGTCTTTGCCGGAAAATTTCTCAAACTTGGGGACGGGTTCGCGGCCCAAATGGTGGAATTCCGGCAGATCGCAGGTAAATTCTTGATAGCCGAGGATGCACAGGCGCGCGCCGCTTTCGACCATTGCCTGCAACACGTCTGGGCGCTTTACCAGCATCAGGTTACAGATGAATGCCGCTTCTTTCAGGGCGTAGGGATTGACTTTGGCCGAGGCGACAATCGGAAAACCGCGGAGTTTCTCGATTTGGGTGTAGAAGGCTGGAATGCCGTCTTTGCTTGAAGGGTCATAACGAAATCCTTGGATTTTGACCTTCGAGATGACGCTAATTTCTTGCGGGTCCTCGCGGCCAATGAGCACAAATCGCTGCCCGAGCGTGGTGTTAAGGTTGGTCTCGGCACCCGGCGCGACGCTGCCGCTCGGGATGCGTTGGGTGGCAGATTTCATCTCGAATAGATCGATGGTCTGGCTGCTGCCGTTGAAAATCTGCAGGTGGGCGGGTTCCTCGGCGCGCACCTGGAGGGGGACGAGCGGAGCGAGACTGAGCAAAACAAGTGGCAGCAGGCGGAGGGGAATCACACCCGGATTGAGAAGAGGATGGGGAAAATGAAAAGAACTTTTGCGCAGAAACTTTATCGTGGCGTGACGCTGGCCAAAAGGGTCATGCCTGCTAGTTTGAGACATGCCCGAGTTGCCAGAAGTTGAAACTACCCGTCGCGGAATCGAGCCTTATGTCACGGCGGCGCGGATTGAGGAAATCATCATTCGGCGTTATGATTTACGGCAACCGATTTCCGCAGACACTCCAGCGCTCGAAGGGTGCTTGATCCGAGGAGTGACGAGGCGCTCGAAGTATCTTTTGCTGGAAATCGAGGATGGTTCGACGCTGCTGATTCATCTGGGAATGTCCGGTAGCTTGCGGATAACCGATCCGGCGGGAGCTTGGAAAAAGCACGATCACTTCGGTGTCACTTTAGGCAATGGCAAGCAGCTGCGGTTTCATGATCCTCGGCGTTTTGGCTTGGTGTTGCGGCTGTCGGAGGTGGACCCGCTGGCGCATGTTTTACTGAAGAACCTTGGTCCGGAGCCGCTGGAAGATGGCTTTACGCAGGCCTCCCTGACGGCGGCTTGTACGAAACGCTCTGCGCCGATCAAGCAGGTGATCATGGATGGTAAAGTGGTGGTGGGGGTGGGAAATATTTACGCGTCTGAAGCGTTGTTTCGGGCCGGGCTTTGCCCGCAAACCCCGGCGAACAAGCTGAGTCAGTCGCAACTCGCGAAACTCGTCGCAGCCATCCGCGAAGTGCTCACTGCCGCGATTGCCGAAGGTGGCACGACTTTGCGCGACTTTCTCAACTCCAACGGCCAGCCGGGCTATTTTAAGCAACGGCTTTTGGTTTACGATCGGCAAGGCGAGCCGTGTCGGGTTTGTGAAACCTTAATCTGCCACGCCGTTCTCGGCCAGAGGGCGACGTATTGGTGCCCGCGCTGCCAGAAACCGCGGGGTCGGCGTTAAAGGCGGATGGTTATTTTTCGGCGGCGATCAAATCCGTCAAATGGCCGCCATGCGCGGTGACCCATTTGCCTTTTTTGACCACTTTGGTGAAGCCGAGGCCGTTGGCGGCGGCGGCTTTGAAAACTTCCCACGCTTGGGTCGCGAGAATACCGGAAACGATCAAGTCGCCGCCGGGCGCCAGTGATTTTGCGATCACTGGCCAAGCCTCAATCAAGATGGTGGAAAATAAATTGGCGAGCACCACGTCGTAGCCCTTTTTGCGTGGCTTCCATTTGAGGACATCCTGTTCCTGCATCAGGATTTCCGGAGTACCGTTGCGCTGAATGTTGCGGATGCCGACCGCGACCGCGAAGGGGTCGAAATCACAAGCAAAAGTCTCGCCAGACCCGAGCTTGCGCGCCGCGATCGCCAGCACACCCGTGCCAGTACCCAGATCGGCAACACTCCAAGTGCTGCCTTTACGTGAACGAGCGACGTCAACTAGCAACCGCAGGCAAGTCGAAGTGGTGGCATGATCGCCGGTGCCAAAGGCCATTTCTGGCGGAATCACGATGATTTCCCGTTTGGGATTGGCATTTTTTAGCGCGGCAAGTTCGGTGGGGCGTTTTTCGGCGGTCAGGACAAAGACATCTCGGACTTTCACCGGGCGCGGGGCTTCGACCGGTTTATCCCACTCGGCGCTGGCCAGTTTGCGGACGCTGCCACCGAATTGGGCGACGATGGCATCGGCTTGTGCTTGGGTGCTACAGAAAACCCGGATCCGGATCGATTTGCCGCCTTTGATCATCTCGATCACCCAGTTTGGGTTTCCAGCAAATCGTTCTTCCCAGGCGTCCATCCACTTCGCAGCGGAGAGTTTCGACCAAACAAACATCATAAGTTGAATTAAAAAAACCGCTGAAAATCAGCGGTTTGCATGGTTTACGCATGGAGCGGGCGATGAGATTCGAACTCACGACATCCACCTTGGCAAGGTGGCGCTCTACCACTGAGCTACGCCCGCGTTTTGAAACGCGTCGAGGTGTTTCTACATGGCGGGGTGGCACCGGCAAGTTAAAATTTGCAAATTTCGGTGTTCATTTTTCCGGCAGCGGGTTTATTTCGCCGCACACCATGTCTGACAAGCTCGCTGAAATCATCGCTACCAAACACCTTGAAGTCGCCGCGCTGTTGCCGCGGGCCGCGTTACTCCGCGCGGGAGCTTTGCTGCGCAATGACTTTGGCGGCTTTCGGGCGGCCTTGGATCGTGGCCCCGGCCGACTGGGCGTGATCGCCGAGGTCAAAAAATCTTCGCCCTCGGTCGGCCTGATCGATCCGAACTTTGACGCACCACGCCAAGCGCAACGTTACCTCGACGGCGGTGCGTCTTGTCTGTCCATCTTGACCGACGAAAAATACTTCCAAGGTTCGCTCAGTTACCTTTCCCAAATCTCCAAATTTTCCGTTGCGCCTTTGTTGCGCAAGGATTTCATGATCCATGAGGTGCAAATTCACGAGGCGATCGTGACTGGCGCAGATGCGATTTTGTTGATTGTCGCCGCCTTGGATGACGAAACCCTCCGCCGCCTTTATGACGAGGCTAAGTCATTTTCGCTCGATGTACTGGTGGAAGTTCATGATCTGTGGGAAATGGAGCGTGCTCTTGAGCTTGGTGCCGACCTGATTGGGGTCAATAATCGCAATTTAAAAACTTTTGTCGTCGATCTCGCCACCACTGAACAACTCGCCGAAGAGGTGCCAGATGACGTGCTCTTGGTTTCCGAGAGCGGAATTAAGTCGTTGGAAGATGCGCGGCGGGCTTTGGAAGCTGGGGCCAATGCGGTGTTGATCGGTGAGGCGTTGATGCGAGCTCACGACCCGTCTCGGGAAATTGAAGCCTATCTCGCGCTCGAGCTTACCTGAACCTTCAAAATCAAGGAGATTTGAGCTCACTTGCAATTCTCACTTTCCAAAAGTTGTTTTTTGATTTTACGGCTGTGCTGAATTTTTAAAATTTAATGGAGCCAAAATTTGCGGTAGTTTTGTCTGTCTGGAATGATTTATGAAACCCAAGTTCCGCCATTTTTTGACGATTCTGATTTGCGTCGGTTGTTGCTGGTTGGGTGGAAGGTTACTGCGGAATTCGAGTCAAGTTGACGTGCCGCAGTCCGCTGGCAGGTCAGTGTCAGCGCCGGCAGGGCCCGTCGCGGCCGCCGTTTTTTTGCCGCCACCGCAGCGCACTCGCGAGCGAGTGAAAAACCGCACGACCGTGGAAATTTTCGCCAGTTGTCGCCCGGATGAGGTGATTTTGCGTTTTCCTTCAGAGGAAACTTACGCGGCTTTTTTCGCGACTCTCGATCGTAGTCAAATCCATCTGGTAGATCAGCTTGACCGCTTGCGGGCCGTTCGCCTCAGCTATAACGACTGGGCAGATTTGGTCAGCTTGCTGGCGGGTGAAAATATGGTGGCTTATGATTCACTTTCGGCCGTTCCGCCGCCGACTCCCGTTGGTAGCTCGGGCCAAGCTGGACGGGTCGAGCTTGGTGACGGGCTGCTACCGTGGTTGGGGATCACTGGTGACCCTTCACGCTGGGGTGCTGGGGTGAAAATCGCGGTGCTTGACACTGGGGTGGTGCAGCATCCCGCCTTGCCCGGGCTTACTAAGTCGATCGCGATCACCCCATTTCCGCTAGATCTCGACCAAACCTGTGGTCATGGCACGGCCGTTGCCTCACTCATCGCCGGCCATGGTCCCACTGCCCCGGGGATTGCTCCGGCGGCTGAGCTGATTTCGATCCGCATCAGCGATGAATCGGGCAAGGCGGATTCCTTCGCGCTTGCGGCAGGAATTCTCGCTGCGATCGATTGTGGTGCGCAGCTGATTAATATTTCGATGGGAACCAGTGAGGATAATCCGCTGATTGCGGAGGCTGTTTTGTTAGCTCGGCAAAGTCAGGTTTTGATCGTTGCCGCTGTCGGCAATTTTCAGCAAGCTGAGGCCAGCTACCCGGCTGCATATCCAAGCGTCATCAGCGTCGGTGCGGTCGATGGCCGTGGGCAACATTTGGATTTTTCGAACTATGGTAGCTATCTCTCGCTCACGGCTCCGGGCTACGGGATCAATGCGGCTTGGCCGGGAAACGGCTACACCCGAATTAGCGGCACTTCCGCCAGCGCGCCGATCGTCACTGGGGCGATCGCCGCGACCATGTCGAATGGCCGTGGAGTGGTAATGAGCGCCAGCCAAGCGGCAGCAATTGTGATGAATTATTCAAATGAAGCGGGCCTGGCAGGGCCAGATTCTGAATACGGTGTCGGAATCCTCGACATGGGTCGCGTGATGAATCGTGGGGTTTCCGGAAGGGTTGATGCGGCGATCACCAGCCAACGCTTGGTGAAATCCAACACCTCAGTTAGCCATGACGAAATTCAAGTTACCGTCCAAAACCGTGGCACCACCACTCTGATCAATACTCAAGTCGAAATCACCAGTCCTTTCGGCAAGCGGCAGTTCAATGCCACACGAATCGAGCCCTGTGCAATCCAGACGTTTTCAATCCCCATCCAGCTTAAAGCCAAAGGCCAACATGAAGCGTTGGAGGTGAGTTCAAAACTTACTTTAAGCATGGGTAGCGAAGATCTCACCCCTCAAAATAATTTTCGGCATGATACACTTTACGCGGACTAATCCGGCAGACGGAGTGTGTGGCTTGCCGTTACCCAAGATTTGGCTCAATGGTAATAAGGTTTGAGCATCCAATAGCAAATCGGGCCGGTGATGGCGACGTAGAGCCACATTGGAAACACCCAACGAGCAAGCTTACGGTGAACTGCGAAGCGGTTGGTCCAGCCTGCGATAAAGGTAAACAAAATGAACGGTAAACTGACCGCCGCGCACAGAATGTGACTGCTGAGCAAAATGAAATAAAGGCTCCTCAGGATGCCAACTCCGCCATAGCGCGTGGCCTCATTGGTCAGGTGATAGGCGACGTAGGAAAGCAGAAACAGCACCGACAGAATCATCGCAAGCAGCATCGTGGCTCGATGTTGTTTGACCTTACCGAGTTTGATTGAAATCAGCGAAATTAACAACACCACCGCTGCGACCGCATTCAAGCCGGCGTGGATGGGTGGTAAAAAATGGGTGGACCAGCCGGCGGGCAGCGGCAGCTTGATTTTTTGCATCACCACCACCAGCAGCAGCACCACGGTGGATAGAATCCAAGCGGCTACCCCGAGTTTTTGCGCCAGCGCTTGCTGCGGCGGACGCGTTAGCCATTGTCGACGTTCGTCACTCATCAGATGCTAGGGGATTTGGCTTTGGCGAGTTCAAGGCGGATACGCGCAAATAGCTCGGCTTTGAGTTTTTGATAGAGCTGTGGATCAAGCTTTTTCCCTTGTTCAGAGCGGGCGTCGGCCAAAGGCCATTTGCCGATGACCTTGAAATCGCGATCGACGAGAATAAAGCCGAGATCGTGGGCGTATTTACCGTTAGTCTCGATATCCAACGGGTCCATACGAGGGCGGATCCCGAAAAATTTCAGTTCATGCTCAAGATAGTGATGAGTGGTCTCAGCATCGCCCGCATTGAGAAACCACCAATTGTGGGTCTCGGCACCGACTGCTTTGGCGTAATCTGCGAGCTTGGCGGGCTTGTCGTTTTCGGGATCAACCGAAATACAGGTGATGTGGAAATCTGGGTTGCTCTTGAACTCATCATAAATCGCTCGCAACTCGGCACCGTTACGAACCGCACAATTTGGACAGACTGCGAAAAATTCGGCGACTAGCCAGACCTTGCCGCGGAGATCTGAAAGTTTGACCGCTTGTTGATCTTGATTGATGGCGGGAAGATCTTTGGCGATTTCAAACCATTCTGTTGCAGTTTCTTTACCGGTGTTGACGACCAGCGGAGCCTGATAGGGCGTCGCCAGTCCTTTTCGTAAATACAGCGCAGTACTCACAATCCCGCCACAAATGACGGCGACACCGGTGTAAAATAGAGCGATCTTGGTGGGGCGGTTCATCAGTTTTGGAAGGGTTCAGCGAGTAGCTTGTCGAGGGTGTGGTTTAGCAGGACTTCAAGTTCTTGGGCGTTGTTGCGGACGGTGCCCGTTTTTGCGCCCTTGGCATCCCACGCCGCGGCCTGTTCAAAATCGAAGGTGGCGATGTAGGGCGGCCCGCCACGTTGTTGCGGCACCACAGCACGGCGGATATGGCCGTTTTTGTCGATGAGCACGATGGCCGAATCATAAAGCCATTTGCCGTTGGTTTGATTGGGGTAGGTATTTGCTTTGAGCTCGTTTTTAATAAACTTGTGTAAAGTTTTCGGCTCATTACTGCCACACCACCACTGCGGCAGTTTCATGCCCTCGGCGGTGGCGGTTTGGGCCAAGGTTTCGAGCAATTTTTCCGAAGGCTCGGGGTCGATGACCAGTGAAACCAGATTGAGCTTGGTATTCTCGGCCCGCGACTCAGCCAGCCGTTTCATCACTCCCATGCTGAGTTCGGCTGCTTGCGGATCGCGTAGGCTTATCACGTTTACCGCAATCACCTTGCCCCGCAGCTCGACCAGGTCGACGGTTTTTCCATCTTGTCGCAGCATCCGCAGGTCCCGCTCTGGGGTGATGCGATAGATGACGGCGGGGCGCTCATCGGATGCCTGTTGCTGTGACCATTTGTTGTAAGCCTTAAGAACTAGCCAACCGCCTAGTAACATCATGGCAACCAGAACGAAGGCCGTGTTGCGAAGTTTTCTGGGATCGCGAATGGCAGGTTCAAGATTGGGATCGGGCAAAGGCATGAGCAATTCAAAGTAAACGGGCGTCGCAACGAGGCAAGCGGAGACCGTAGTTTTTTAGCGCAGATTGCGCCTCGCCCAAAAAAACCCTCAGCCGCGGATCGGGGAATGAGGGATTTGATGCCACGTTTTTCATTTTTTCATCGAGGGGGTGGTTCGGAGCTTGTCGCCCCGGTTGGCGGAATTTCTTAAATTCACTCATTGAACGGTGCACCCGCAATTGCCGACGCTCCTTCGATTCCCCGTGCTAGCCACCCTTCAGTCTCAGTGACCGCCAATTTAGTCCTTGCTCGAAAGATCCGGCGGACGTTAGAAAACGCCGGTTTGAAATTCCCTCCAAGATTCTAACGATCCAACGGCAGTCGCAAATCCCTCCGCTCGGCATCATTTCAATCGATGGAATTCCAATCTCCGTGATCTCTCCTTCCAATTTCATGAA
>JAYWAR010000288.1:0-4492 GCA_043782285.1 Akkermansiaceae bacterium
CTGCCGCCGGACTCAGTGCCAGCGTCGGTAAATCCTCGATTCCAGGGATTAAACGCATCATCGCGATCGCCTCCGGCAAAGGTGGCGTCGGTAAATCCACCATCGCCGCCAACCTCGCCGTCGCGCTCGCCGCCAGCGGAGCCAAGGTCGGCCTGTGCGATTGTGATCTCTACGGCCCCTCAGTCGCCCAGATGTTCGGCGTCAACGAACGGCCGATGGCCAACGAGCAAGACGAAATTATTCCGCTCGAAGCTCATGGACTCAAACTCATGTCGATGGGATTTCTATTAGAGGACCGCTCGCCCGTGATTGTTCGTGGACCAATGGCCACCCGCTATACCCAACAATTTCTCCGTCAAGTCGCCTGGGGAGACCTCGACTACCTGATTCTTGACCTTCCTCCCGGCACCGGCGACATCCAGCTCACCATTGTTCAGACCGTCAGCGTCGATGGGACAATCATCGTCACCACCCCCCAAGAAGTTGCTCTAATCGACGCTCGCAAAGCAGTCTCAATGTTTGCCAAAGTCAATGTGCCGATTCTTGGACTGATCGAAAACATGGCTTGGTTTGAATGCGACGCCGGAAAAAAATATTTTATCTTTGGCAAAGACGGAGGTGTTCACGAAGCCGAGCATCTCAACGTTCCACTGCTAGGTCAAATTCCCGTGGATATCGAAACTCGTGAATGTGGGGATCATGGAGCTCCCGTGGCGCTCGTTGCTCCCGCAAATAACAAGGTCTCGGCTGCTTTTCACCAACTCGCGACCCAAATTAAAATTCACTTACCTGTCTCCTAATTGATTCACTTTCTCAGCGATAACTGGCATCAGTCTCCCAATTTTGCGCGTCACTCAACTCGCTTAATTTAACAAATTTTCTCATGGCGAACCAACCATCAGATGGAAAGGCTCGCAAACACCAATCCTCAAAAATTTCTCTCTGGCCTAAAATTCGCTCGGGTGAACTGAACGAAGAAATTTCCTGTGGCCTAGGGTTAGTTTTTTTAATCATCGCCCTAATCGGAGAAAAAAACTCGGGGCTCGGACTCAGCACAAATGCACTTTATCTGAGTGCCTATATTTTTACCGGCCAAAATGGCGTCAGAGCTGCACTCATCTCACTTCGTAAGCGCGTCCTTGATGTCGATGTTCTAATGGTGTTGGCCGCGCTCGGTGCCGCCTTGATTGGCGCTCCCTTTGAAGGGGCTTTGTTACTTTTTTTGTTTAGCTTTTCGAACGTGCTGCAGCGCCACGCCTTGGAACGCACCCAAAAAGCCATCGAATCTTTACTCACTTTGCGTCCAAGTGAAGCGATGGTCAAACGGGCTCACGGCAACTTCAAAGTCGCGATCGAAGATCTCACCGTCGGTGAAATTGTCATCGTTCGTCCCGGCGAACAAATCCCGCTCGACGGTATCATGACCGAAGGCAGCACCCACGTCGACGAATCTTCGCTCACCGGTGAATCAATGCCTGTTGCGAAATCACTCGGAAACCTACTCTTTGCCGGCACCCTCAACCAAAGCGGCGGCATTGAGTTCAAGGTCACGAAGCGCTCCGAAGATTCTACCCTCGCCCGAATGGTCAAACTCGTTGCCGAAGCCCAAGCCGAAAAATCTCATGCCCAACGCTTCCTCGAAAAGTCTGAGCAATATTACGCCATCGGCGTAGTTGGACTCACGGTCATCGTTTTCTTCATTCCATTTCTATTTTTTAGCGAATCTTTTGTTCATGCCTTCTATCGAGCGATGACTCTGATGGTCGTCGCTTCGCCCTGCGCTTTAGTCATCAGTACTCCTGCCACAGTTCTCTCCGCCATCGGTGGTGCCGCTCGTCGCGGAATTCTAATCAAAGGCGGATCTCATCTTGAGCGCGCCGCCAAGATCGATATTGTCGCCATCGATAAAACCGGAACTCTCACGCATGGTAAACCCTCACTTACCGAAATTGTCACGATCGATGGCATTTATCTTATCACCGATCCTCTGCCCGACTCGGTGAGCCGGCTTCTTCGGGCTGCCGCCGCTCTCGAAATAAAATCTGAACATCCACTCGCTCACGCGATTGTGAAAAGTGCAATGGAACTCGGAATATCACTGCCCGAAGCCACGGATTTTCAGTCCACCACCGGCAAGGGTGCTGAGGCGACCATCGAGTCGGTGCGTTACCTCGTTGGCAGCGAACGCCTGTTTCACGAACTCGACGCCACCGGAATCTCACCACTCGTCGCATCCTCTCTCGCACTTCAAGCCAAAGGCAAAACTTGTGTCTGGCTCGGTCGCCGCATCGGCGAAACCATCGAGGCCCTGGCCTTGTTAGTCATGGCTGACACAATCCGCCCCGCCGCTCGCCAACTCGCCGATGACTTACACCAGCTCGGAATCAAAAAAATCGTCATGCTCACGGGTGATCAACGCCTCGTCGCCGAAGCCATCGCTCTTGAAACCAAGCTTGATCAAGTCTTCGCCGAACTCCTTCCCGAAGATAAACTTAAGGTCATCCGCGAACTAAAAAAAGAAGGCACCGTGATGATGATTGGCGATGGCGTCAACGACGCACCTGCGCTCGCGAGTTCCGACATCGGCGTTGCAATGGGTGCAGCCGGTACCGACGTTGCGATGGAAACCGCCGACATCGTCCTTATGGGCGACCGTTTAGAAAATATCGCACTGCTGCTCAATCATGCACGCCGGGCAAAACGCGTATTGCTCCAAAACCTTATTTTTTCCAGCGCCGTCATCGTCATCCTCATTTTCGCCGCTCTCGGCTTCTCGCTAGCTTTACCGATCGGAGTCATCGGCCACGAGGGCAGTACCGTACTCGTCTGTTTGAATGGCTTACGTCTGCTGATTGTTCATCAAACTTCTAAGTAACTTCAAATGATTTTCAATAGCAGTACCACTTCACTTACTTCGATTAAATCAGATATCTTTACCACCCGATTTATCAGAAATTAGGCTTGAATAGAGACTTCGCCTTGGCAAATAGTTAGACTAAATCGAACTATATATGGGTAATCTCTAATCCTTTAGTTTTTTTCTAAACGCGCTCGCGCCGCATCAAGCAACACAAGTTTTTCCGGAGAAACTACCGGATACTCGAGCTTGAGACCTTGAATTGCGTTAGCAATAATATCTGCTACCGAAGCTCGCGCGACATATTTACGATCCGCTGGAATGACATACCAAGGTGCGCGCTTGGTGCTAGTGGCACTCAAAGCATCGCCGAAAGCCTCCTGATAGCTCTGCCAATGCTCGCGTTCTGCAAGATCCGCCTCGGAGAATTTCCAGTGCTTGGCAGAGTTACTTAACCGATCGACAAAACGTTTTCGCTGCTCTTCTTCAGATACATGTAGAAAAAATTTGAGCACTAGAGTACCATTACGAGAAAGATGCTTTTCAAAGTTATTGATGTCCTCATAGCGTTTCTGCCAGAATTTACTATCTGGCTTAGTCGGCTGACCGGGACCAAGCCATTCAGGATGAACTTTGACGACTAGTACATCTTCGTAATACGAGCGGTTAAAAATACCAATGCGACCACGTTCGGGTAGAGCTTTCATGTAACGCCAGAGGAAATTATGGTCGAGCTCTTCAGCAGACGGTTTCTTAAAACTGAAAACTTGGCAGCCCTGCGGATTGACCCCGGACATCACGTGGCGAATCGTACCGTCCTTGCCAGCTGCATCCATCGCTTGAAATATAAGTAATACCGAGTGAGTATCACTGGCGTAAAGCAGCTCTTGGGCCGCATCAAGATGCTTGCGATTTTCTTCGAGAATTTCTGCTGCTCGCTCCTTAATAACACTCTTGCTAAGTTCTTTAGCCTCGTCGCTTTCTGTCCAGTCGGTCACAAAGTTTTTAAGATTCACTTTCGAGCCAGGTTCAACCAAGAATTGTTTAAGACGTTTCAGTTTAATCATGATCGTGTCGGATGATTTCGCGCGAATAGGCATTTTTGCCAGAACCACAGTATCTTCATCTTCTTGGAGCTCTGTAAAGTTTCAATGTTTCGCAGTTTACCCCCAACCGATAATCTTTTCTGCGATCTCGGAACCCCCAATCGATCGCTAACCCACTACCTAAAATGAAAATCTGCTATCGCGCCTCTTGCAGAAAATCCCACTGCCCGCTACAAACCGGCCGTGGAACCAATCTGCTATTTTAACCGTCATACGGGCACCATCGAAACCGAACAAATTTACGGCGAGGGATTTCTGCGTTGGTCGTATGGCAATCCGCTCGGAGCGATTTCTTTAAACGCTTTCGTCAAACGGCCATTTTTCTCGGCTTGGTATGGCCGTCAAATGAACACACCGCAATCCGCCGCACGGATCGCCCCTTTTATAAAAAAATACGCCCTCAACTCCAACGATTTTGCGGATTCCCCCGAGTCCTACCGCAGTTTTAACCAGTTTTTCTACCGTAAATTAAAACCGATAGCCCGACCGATCGATGAGGCAAGCTCCAGTGTCATCTTTCCAGCAGACG
>JAYWAR010000289.1:0-1556 GCA_043782285.1 Akkermansiaceae bacterium
CGGAAAGAAGTAACTGAAGTTATCATCTGGGCGACTGTTGCCAGTGTCCCATGTATTAGAAGGATAACTCTTCGCACGTTGCGGGGCACCGACTGCGCCTCCATTAATCCGTAGCGAGGCGTAGGCTCCATCGCGACCGTGTTTGCCATTGCAGGGGATCACCAGATAGGAGTCCTTGGCCGCCTCATCTAGGCGGAACGAAACACTCCAAGCACGCTTCGCGGGTGCTTTGGCGTAGTCCGCAAAGAGGTTAGTCGCACGCCACCCGCTACGATCTAACGCTTTACTTCGATAGGAGCCGCTCACTTCGCCGACGTTGACTGCCTTACCCGGGATTTTGAGATAGCGCACCGTCTGGGAGGTGGCAGGTAAGTCGATGGTGATGCGGTTCAACTTAATAGTTTCAAACTTTTTGGTGCCGGAATAGCTATCTTTCAAGACGCTGGCTTCGCCCGGATTCTCAGGCTCAATCCGCAGCGGCACGGCGGTCCAATTTTTCAAATCCACTGAGACAAACGCTTCCTTTGGTTGGAATTCATTGTCCACATTCCGCATCACCCATTGGTTGATCGGTGTTGGCTTGCCCATGTCGATGCGGAAGGCACCGCCCCAAATGGCACCCTGCGAAAGGCGGTAATACGTATTGGGATTGTTATCAAAAAGGTAGCGATCCCAGACGCCTCGTTCCACCATGAGTGCTTGGCCGAGGAACTCATCACGGCTAGCCCGCACCTGAGGAATGGCGGTGGGGCCGGAGCGCTCAATCGACCGGATTTCCATCGCATTGTTATCTGCTGCGTAGCAGGTCGCTTCATAAAGCGACTCGGCATCCTTGGGCACATCCACGGATTTGAGATCACCTAACTTGCGATGAAATGCTTGCTTCAGCGGCGTCCCTGGAAATGCAACTTCTAGGGTTTTCCCGGCGATGAGATCGTCCGCCGGTTGGCCGTCGAGACTGGCTTTAGTAAACTTACGCGGCTGGGGAGGCAGGGTGATTTTCGCAGTCGTGCCGGGCATTCCTAGCAGCTTGATCGTTGCAGGTTTGCCGGGCACATCCCGGACGACTTCATAGGCACAACCGGCCACTCCTAACTCGCGGGATGGCTCGCTGGAAACAATTAGCGCATGACTGCGGAACGGCAGCACAGTGATGTTTACACTTTCACCTTTCTTATAGCTGCCGATGATAGATTCCGCAGGGTGCAGGCGGCGGACTTCGAATGGGCCATTGCCGCGTATGCCAATGCTTTCATCCAGCGTGACTTTATAGGTCACCGGATTCCAAGTGGTATTTTGGAGAGTCACAATTCGGGTTTTATCGTTGCCGCGCGAGACGGATTTAGGACCATAAGTCTTTTCATCCAGCATCATCCCGTTAGGAAGGATGTCACGATAGTGGCGCGTGAGATTATAGATCCGCGCCAGCTTGGGGAACTCATCATCTCGCAGAAACCACGGGCTACCATAGACCTCTGGAGCGAGAATTAAATTGCGAGAGAGTGCCTGAAGCACTAGATCATCTTCCCAAAAATTCAGGCCGGACGAGAGACACA
>JAYWAR010000290.1:0-4471 GCA_043782285.1 Akkermansiaceae bacterium
AGAGAAACTCGTCCACTCGCTCAACTTTGCGGCCGCCGCGGCAGTCGATCCCGCTGACGGCAATCTCTCAGATGAGCCGAACTGACTCTCTCCGCACGCATCCGCGCTAGCACCCCTTCACTGCGTCGACCGATCGCGGACAGCATCATACACATACCAATCCTCCAGTTTTTTTCTCGCCCATGGCGTCTTGCGCAAAAACGTCAGGCTAGAATTGAGGGTCGGGTCGAACATGAAACAACGAATTGGAATATGATCTGCCATCCGCTCCCAGCCATGTCGCGCCACCGTCGCCCGCAGCACCGTTTCCAGGGTCACGCCGTGCAAGGGATCATTGGGGTGAGAGCAAAATTCAGTCATCTGAAAGTAAATTTAATCTTTAACGATTCCAGAGTCGAGAAATCCCCCGGAAAACAAAGAAATCTTAAAATGAAGGGGTTTTTCATCCACCACGTCCTCAAAGGATACAACACTATTTAAACTGTCATCTTATCGGAAGTCGGGGTTTCTGCTGAAACCGGCCATGCCCAGACCACCCCGAAAAATGAATCGGCTAGGAGTCGGCCCCGAGCTTCTCGTGCGCATCCAAAGTGAACTACCCGGCTGAAAACGCGGACGCATGCTCACCATCAAACTGACCATGGAAGGCACCACAATCCGCTGATCTTAGTTTAAACAGAGAGACCGTTTTACTATCGCACTCCTTACGACTACGACGATGACGGAGGTTAGAGTTTTACCCTAGCAGTTCCAAAATGGCTCAGCGCAGGATTTATCTCGGCCAATAGCACGGTTTGTTTCGGCGACTGCATGGAGTGCGCTCTGAGCCACTTCGCCATCGAGTTCGAAGACCGCATGCCTAACAATTGCTAACACCAATCAGCGGGAAATCATTTTCACAAAATGACTGACTCTCTCGTTTTGGTTTCCGCTCACCCGGAATACGCCGTCACCCAATTTCGATTTTCTCAAACCAAGCATCCGCAAGCCAATTGGATTGTGAATCTGAGACTCGACCTCTTCGCCGGTCGCGGTTTAACTGTGCTCGCACACCCTATGAGCCTTCTTTTCTTCAAACGCGTCCTCGCGAACCCGATCCGTGTCGGCTACATCGTTCCAAGCTCCAGATTTTTGACCCGGAAAACAGCCAAGAGGATTGATTTTTCGAAGCCACGGGTCGTGATCGAACTGGGTCCTGGAGAAGGCTGCCACACCCGCCAGATCGTCCGCCGGATGAATCCAGAGTCGAGGCTGATCCTGATCGAGCTCGACGACCATTTCGCCGCACATCTTACCAAACAATTCGCCCACGATCCCCGGGTCACCGTGCTGCATACCGACGCACTCCATCTTGCGACGACCCTTGAGAGTATGGGGGTTTCTAACCCTGACTACATCGTTTCAGGCATTCCTTTTACGATCATGGATCGCGACTTGCGGGAGAAATTACTGGCAAATATCTCATTGGCGATGGGACCCGAAAGCGTATTTATCACTTACCAATTCTCCCTCAAAATTTCCGAACACGAACTCTTCGAATTGGCGCGACGCGATCTCTGCTTGCTCAATCTCCCACCGCTGACGGTGATGGAGCTTCGGAAATCTGCAGCCGCGATGAAAAGCCGGGAGCTGGATGGCTGAAATTGCCATTTGTCTGTCCACCCACACCTTTTTGACCGCTGCCTAATAAGCTCGCTGCGTGATCTTACCTGCGTTTACTTGGAAGCGAGAGATTTCTGCGAGAGCCGGAGTTTCCTCAAGCCAGTCGAGGTGAGTGGTGGTGATCCATTTTTGCGCAAGCGGTGGAAGATAATTCATCAGCGCGTTGCGGCGACTCGGATCGAGCTCGCCAAAAATGTCGTCCATCAAGTAGATCGGTAATTTACCGCCGCGGCGTTCGAGTAATTTCCCCTGTGCCAGCTTCAAAGCGAGCGCCAGCGTCCGTTGCTGGCCCTCGCTGGCGAAGTCAGCAGCGGGCATGCCGTGGATCCGCAGGTCGAGTTCATCGCGATGCGGACCGACCACCGCTTGCCGCAGGCGAGTTTCACGCTCGCGGGCTTGCAGGATCGATTGCCGCAAATCCGGGCCACTGGCAGGCAGGTAATTGAGCGTAAGTGGCTCATCCTTACCGCTCACCGCCTGCTGTGCCGCGGCTGCGAAGGCGGCGAGTTCGCCGATCAAACGAGCCCGCGTTTCCATCAGCACCGTCCCGTGCTCAACCAAGATTTCCTCGTAGGATAAAATTTCCGCATCGCGGGGGCGGTTTTCCTTGAGCAGCAGATTTTTGGCTCGCAAGGCGCGGCGGTAACGCGACCATGAACGGCGGTAGGCAGGATCGATCTGAGCACCGAGAAAATCCAAGTAACGGCGGCGGCCCTCGCCCGGCCCCCGCACCAATTCGAGATCCTCATTGCCCATCCACACTACCAAGCCCCCTTCTTCGAGGTAACGAGCTTGGCTGGGACAAGGCTCCTCATCCACTTTCAAGATCAAACCGTCTCGGGAATAACGCACTTGGCGCTCACTTCCCCACAACTCACCGGCAAGCCCAAAACCTTTGCTCCCAATCCGCCCGAGCGTCGCCAGCCGCTGGCTGCGCGGCGAGTGCAGCCGGACCAGCACGCACAACGCTTCCAAAATCGAGGTTTTGCCCTGCGCGTTGTCGCCCATCAAAATCGCCCCTGCCGCTGGAGCTTGTAGCTCCAGCGATTCAAAACAGCGAAAATCGATTAATCGTAACGATCGAAGCACGCCGGAGGAATAGCGCGAAATCCAAGCACTGGGAAGCGATGAGTGGCAGGAAATTCAGCAAATCAGGGTAAGCCAAGCGACCTCTCAAAAAAAACAAATTCAAAAATGTTGAATTGACGAGGCCAGATTGCTTTTGGTGTTCTCTTGGCGTTTGTTTAACGACGGTTTATTCCCTGCAATCAGACTGCCGAAATTGTTGAAATTTTGGCTATTGTTGCTCGTTGGAATGACACCCTTGGTTCGTGCTCAGACTCCGACCGCTCCGACAAATTGCGTTGTCACAGCCATCGGTAATGCTGCGGGTGATGCATCAATTTACATAGGTTGGAGTGATAACTCAACCAATGAAACTCAGTGGCGAATTGAATACAGAGTCAACAACTCGGAATTTAGCCTGCTAGCAACAGCTTCCTCTGTTAGCACGAGTACGGTGGGTAATACCTCTGTCACGTGGTCTGGTGGAGTATCGAATACGACTTATCAATTCAGAGTTTCAGCATTCAATGGTGTCACTTATTCGGCAACTGCCACCTCCCTCCCCGTTAAGACCGATGTATTCACCCTGACATCGACTCCGATTCCTGGGCAAACAAAAGTCCAACTGTCATGGCCCAATATTGAGTATGAGTCAGGATATCAGATTCTTTATAAGCTTGCCACCGATTCCAGCTACTCCGTTTTTGGATTGGTGGGGGCAAACATCACCTCAGCCACACTTACGTCTCCGACTCTCGAAGCAACTAAGACCTACTCCTTCATCGTGCAGCCTTACACCAACAATACTATTGTTGGTAGTTCCGCCGTGGCGACTGCCACCGTGGATGGCATCACCAGCAAGACCGGAACTTCAGGCACCCCCGGCGGTGCGTTTTCGCACACCTTTACCCAAGTTTCGGGATCTTCTTCCACAGTTACCTCGCGCCAACTGACCAACACCCCAAACGGACTTACTTTTAACACCAGCACTGGAGTCCTGAGCGGTACTTACCCAACTCTGGGAAATTACCTGTTAAATTATTCCGTCACCTTTGCGAACGGCGGCATCTTGACCCAGACCTTTTACATTCGTGTCCGTCCGCCCGCGGGAGCTCCAGTGCTGGGTTCGGTGATTCCAGCATGGAATGCCACTGTCGGTGCCAGTCGTGATACGCCACTCGCCGGAACTTTCACCGATGTGGAGGCCGAGTCGGCCGTGCGAGTCAACACCACCCTCGGAAACATGGATTTCATTTTGTTCGATACCGCAACACCCGCCACCGTGACGAATTTCATGAATTACGTCAACGCAGGGAAGTATACCGACGTGGTCTTCCACCGCAGCATCGCAGGTTTTGTAATCCAAGGCGGTGGCTTCAAAGGGACCGGTAACAGCATTAATTTTACCAGCGTTGTCACCAATCCCACGCTGGTCAACGAACCCGGAATCGCCAACGAACTCGGCACTATTTCGATGGCAAAACTCGGCGGTGACCCCAACAGTGCGACCAGCCAGTTTTTTGTCAGCCTTGGAGACAACCGGGCAAATTTAGATTACCAAAATGGCGGTTTCACCGTCTTCGGTAGAGTCGCGGGAAATGGCATGGCGGTTGCGCAATCGATCAGCACACTCCCCAGCGGCACTTACAATTTAGTTTTAGATGGCAGCTCCTTCCCCACCTCATTTAGCGGATTTCCGATGAATGCGGCGATTCTCCCAAGCTCGATGGATCAAACGAAGTTG
>JAYWAR010000291.1:0-12307 GCA_043782285.1 Akkermansiaceae bacterium
AGCCGAAACATAGCGCCGCCGCGCGCCCAGCGTACTCAGCGCAACTGCGCCGTTAGCCTTCAGCGCCGCATCGATCATTGCGGGATTGAGGTCGCACAACCGCGAGCGCATTAGCTCCCCGCCGCACCATCTGGGCAATCTCCCCATGTCCGACCTGTAGCGATCGCTCCAGCGTCCTTCATTATCCAGCATTGCTCGGTCATAACGCTCCGCGAAAGTCTCCGGCGAGCTTGCGCTAACGCGACTCACGAAACCCCGAGCAAGCTCCAAAATAGTAACTCCGTGCGGTTCCAGCAACTCCGCTGCCACCCCCGCCATCACCGCCAGCTCATGCGAAATCACCCCTCCTCGTCGGCCTTCCCGGTATTTCTTGCGTAACGACCCCCCAAATCTTTTTGCATCCTCCTCGACCTCGAAAAATCTCCGTTTCCTAGCCCCGTCGCTAGCCATATTCGAAGGGACCGAAATCATCCATCCTTTTAGGGTCAAAACCGGCCTGAATTTAGGTTCGCGTGACATGCGATATTGGTGCCACGAGTTGCCACTACGTGTAAAACAAAAGCGATTTCACCGAACCAAAACAACGGTTTTATAAGGAAAAATGGAGCCGGCTATCAGAGTCGAACTGATGACCTACTGATTACAAATCAGTTGCTCTACCACTGAGCTAAGCCGGCTAAAATCCTTACGGACGGGCGAAGTATTCTCATTACGGCCCCGCCGCAAAGCCCAAATTCCACGGAAATGCAAAATTTATTCTTCAGGCCACTCGCAGTTTTAGTCAAAGCCTTTACTCAAGCTTACACGCCCATGAATTTCTGCCAGAAAATCCCCGCCCACAATCATCAATTAGCCTATCAAATGATCAACCTTCCGAAACTCCTAGCGCTTGTCTCAGGGCGGTCTGGTAATTCTTACGAGAAAGCTCGTAGCCACCAAATTGCTGGAGATGCGACGTCATCCACTGCGTGTCGAGTAGCACAAATTCCAACTCTCGCAAACGCTCGACCAACGCGACTAAGGCAATTTTTGAAGCATCCGCCTTGCGGAAAAACATACTCTCGCCGAAAAACACACGCGCCAACGCCACTCCGTAGAGACCGCCCTGCAAGCCGTCCGCATCCCAACACTCGACCGAGTGGGCGTGACCGGCAGCATGAAGCGCACAATAGCTTTCCAGAATCACTGGATCAATCCAAGTTTCCTTGCGAGTCGCACAACCGAGCATCACTTGCCGAAATGCGGTATTCCAGCGGATCTCGAAAGGTTTGCGCTTCAGGCGTTTCATCAGCCCATGTGACACGTGAAAACGCTGGTCAAGCGGGATCAAGCCGCGCCGCTCGGGTGAAAACCACAAAATCTCGCCCTCCTCCGCCATCGGAAAAACTCCTTGAGCATAAGCTTCCAACAGGATTTCCGGCGGGATGATTTTCGACATCCGAAAATTCTAAGTTAGTCGAGAGCTTGGCCAATGATCGTGGCAAAAGCGTTGTGATCGTGGATGCTTTCGTGATTTACCGCCTTGACGGTGAAGGAATAAACCCGTGGATCCGCACGTAACAAGGCGGCGGCATTTCTCACCACGTCCTCAACAAAAACCGGATTATCGTAAGCCTGCATCGTGACAAAACGCTCGTCAGTGCGCTTGAGCAAGGCGTAAACTGGCGCAGAACCGGACTTTTCAGCAACTTCGATCAAGTCTTCGATCAGAATGAGTTCCCAGCCGCCTAATTTTGCCTTCGGCCGGACCTCCAGAGTGATATAGCCACGCTGGTTGTGTGCGCCGTATTCACTAATTTCTTTACTGCACGGGCAAAGCGTCGTGACAGGAACAGTCACGCACAGCACAAAATCATCGCCCTTACCGTTAGATGTTCCTTTAAAAATACAATCGCACCCAACTTTGGCAGGCGAGCCGGAAACTGGAGCTTTTTTAGTCACAAAGTAGGTAAATCCCACCTCGAGATGTGCCTCTTCGGCATCGAGCCGCTGCTTCAAATCATGGAGGATTTCCGGCAAGGTCCGCATCGTCACCTCTCCCTCGTGCTTGCTGAGAACTTCCAAAAAACGACTCATGTGAGTGCCTTTAAAATGATGCGGGAGATGCACTGACATCGAAATTTTTGCCACCGTCGGGAACGGCTTGCCATCTTGGTCAAGTACTTGGATCGGATAGCGCAAATCCGAAATTCCGACTTGGTCGATCGCGATGCCACGAGTGTCCGGAGTGGCTTGAATATCAGGCAATAAAGATTTCTTGGAAGGCATGATTCAGAGACTTTTTTCGTATTCCGCCCATGAGGAGGAGGTTTCCCAGACCCGCACCCGGGCAAGCCGGACATTCGGTTTAAGGAGATAGCGGGTATCGGTCCGTTGGGCATAAGCCGCAAGGGCATTTTCGGTATGATCAAAAATCGTCCGCGCCAGCAATTCGGTGGTCGGGTCTTGGTTGTCGAAGCCGATCACGTGCTCGCCATAACGGGCCTTAAAATCGCTATAAGCAGGGTCTGCAGTGTTCATGCAGATGGCATGATCAAAGCGATCTAACCACTCGCCCACGATTTCCTTAATGATTTTAAAATCGCAGACCATCTGGTTGTCATCGAGTTCGTCCGCCTCGATCACGAACTCGACTTTGCGAGTGTGACCGTGTGGGAAACGGCACTTATCAGGGTGCTTGCTGAGCATGTGGCCGTTTTCGACCTCAAGGGATTTGCAGATTCGGTAGGGCATGAGAGGATGAAAACTTAAATACGAGGAAGCTGAAAATCGAGAGTTTCAATTAGAGACGGATTTGTGGCAGCGCGGGAGTCTGTTCGTAGCGAGTCGGATCGACCAGGGCGGCAAGATGAAATGCCTCTCGCCGCTCGACACAAGTGCCGCACACCCCGCAGTGGATTTCTCGGCCTTTGTAACAAGACCAAGTTTCCGCGAAGTCAATGCCGAGTTCAACACCACGGCGCGCAATTCCACTTTTATCGATGGCGATGAACGGCCGCAACAATTGGATATTCGCATAAGTCCCTGCGCTCATTGCCGCGGCCATCGCCTGCATGAACGGCTCACGACAATCGGGATAAATTGCATGGTCTCCCGAATGTGCCGCAATTACCAAAGCATCGGCACCAAGGCTTTCGGCATAACCCGCCGCAATCGCTAGCATGATACCATTGCGAAATGGAACCACGGTTTGTTTCATCGATTCCTCGGCGTAATGACCCTCAGGAATCAAGCCGCCCGATTGCAGCAGGTCGGATTTAAACAAGCGATTGATGAAATCCAAAGGGATCACCTGATGGAAAATCCCGTTGCGCTCCGCATGCAGTTTGGCAAACGGAATCTCGCGGACGTTGTGCTTGGCACCATAATCAAATGACACACAAGCTGTCACTTGGTGCTGCCCCAGCACCTCATAAAATGCGGCCACTGAATCCATTCCACCGCTCAGTAAGACACAGACTTTCATGAGCGGATGACCAGAGAATCTGGATAAGTCGCCTCTGTTGTGAGCTGAATCCCACCCCGTGGAGCGAATTCGCCGCGAACGATGATTTCCTGCGGCTTCATCACAGCCACTAAATCGTCAAGAATCCGATTGACGATTTCCTCGTTAAAAGCCGGCTGGTTACGAAACGAAGCAAGATAAAATTTCAAACTCTTTGTTTCCACGCAAACTTCGCCGGGAACATAACGGATCACAATTTTCGCACTATCTGGCTGACCCGTTACCGGACAAAGTGAGGAAAATTCCGGGCAATTCAAGGTGATCCAAAAGCGACGTCCTGCTCGTTGGTTGGGAAAAATATCCAGTTTCGCTTCATCGGGACTCGCAGGCAGGCGATTCTCGGTTTTACCGAGTAAGGATAAATTCTTAAGATCTTCACGAGCAGGCATGGCTTGATTCTGAAACTCCACAGCCAAAGGTCGATTTATTTTTAAATAGAACTGCACCAAGCGCAGGACATTTGATTTGCGACGGGTGGAATGATTCGAGATCTAGCCGCGCGAATCGAGCCAATCCCTACAACGCATGATTGATGCTAACGTAGCTCGCACGAGAAACTGCAAATTGCTGTCGAATGATTTTCAAAGACTCATCCACTTCAATCACAACGGCAAATCGTAACTGCGGCCACCGACGCCTTCATACCAGCGAAGGTACGCAAGATTCACCATCGAGTAACCGCCAGGTGTCGGGTAGTTTCCAGTGAAATACCAATCACCACACTCGCCTTTGATCGAGGCGTGAAGATTTTCGATGTTTTGAAAAATCACCTGGACCTCACCATTCCACTCAATCCCTTCAGGGTAAACCATCCGACTGACCTCCGCAGAAATTTCTTCGTCGGTAAATGCCTCGTAAACCGCTTTTACACAATTTTTACGTTGTTGAGACGGGCGTTCTAGCTCGGCTTGGCAATCATGGTAAATCCGATCTAGCAGAGATTGTCTGCCCGCACGTCGGTGCAAGGCAACTGCTGCGGCGAAAGCAATAAACTTGCCAAGCTCAGACATATCAATTCCATAACAATCGGGATAACGGATCTGTGGCGCGGTCGAACAAACTACAATTTTAGAAGGCTTGGTGCGGGCGAGGATTTTGAGAATCGACTGTTTCAGAGTGGTCCCCCGGACAATCGAATCATCTAACGCCACCAAAAAATCCCCCGGTTTTACCACCCCATAGGTAATGTCGTAAACATGAGAAACCATTTGGTCACGGCCTTTTTCCTGCGAAATAAAGGTCCGCATTTTAATATCTTTATGCGCGATTTTTTCACCTTTTGGCCAGTTGCGCAAAATGAGGTCATCAACCCGCTCAGCGGTTAAGGTACCTTCTTCGGAAGCCTTCAATATCTCCGCACGTACCTCTTGGCGACGATAGAGACGAAGCCCGTCCATCAGGCCATAATAGGCGGTTTCTGCCGTGTTAGGAATAAACGAAAAAACCGTTTTATCAAAAGCACCCCCGATCGATTCGACCACCTGTGAAACCAGCGCTGCGCCCATCGCTTTACGTTCACGGTAAATCTGTGGGTCATTGCCACGCGAAAAATAAATTTTCTCAAACGAACAAGGCGTGTAGCGCTGGGGTGGCGCGAAAGCAGAATCAGACATCGAGCCATCCGACTTAATCGTAATCATCGAGCCTGGGTCGATGGCTTTGACTTCACTGGCCTCCGCTTCAAAAACAGTCATGAGAGGCACTCGCTCAGAAGAGAATGCGATCACCTCGTCAGTCACCAGCATGTGGCAAGGGCGAATCCCATGAGGATCGCGCATGACAAACATGTCGCCGTTGCCGATCACGCCACAAATCGCATAGCCTCCATCCCAAGAGGCGGCCGACTCAGCAACCAGCTTGGGAACATCGAGCGCGGCAGAAATCCGCGCAGGAATTTGTTCACCGGGCACTCCTGAGTCGCGCAAATGACGGTAAAGATCGGTGTGCGCCTCATCGAGATGATAGCCAATTTCCTCTAACACCGTCTGCGTATCGGTTCCAAAGACGGGATGCTGACCACGGTCGATGAGCACTTCATTGAGCTCAGCGGCATTGGTCATGTTAAAATTCCCCATCACCATCAAGGTGCGCGTTGGCCAATTACTCCGGCGCAAATAGGGGTGACAACAGCCCGCATCAAATTCCCCTGAAGTTCCGTAGCGCAGATGGCCGATCAAAATTTCACCGCCGAAATCGAAATGCTTTTTGACACTTTGTGGGTCCTTCTGATCCATCAGCCCCTTGCGCGACATTTTATAAAAATCTTTGGTTTCCTTGCGGAAAATTTCCGATAATGCGTCTTTTTCAACACCGCGGCGACGATGGACATAAGACTGACCGATCGGCATATCAATTTTCACACAACCGATTCCAGTGCCATCTTGGCCTCGATTACGCTGCTTTTCCATCAACAAGAACAATTTGTTCAAGCCCCAGAGGCAGCTACCATAACGGTCGTAGTAGTAAGCCAAAGGCTTGCGGAGCCGAACTGCGGCGATCCCGCATTCGTGGGTGAGGAAATCGCTCATGCTTTGGGGAAATTAGACGTCACTCACCGATTACGCAAACGCGGACACCTTCTTCAGGCACCATCCGGCCAAGGACGCTGCCGCCAGCACCAGCCTTGAGAGCGGCTTCGACATCAGACTCGGCGACAATTGCCACCCATCCGATACCCATGTTAAAGGTATGAAAGCGATCTTCAGAATCGACGTGTGAGAGCAATTTCTCAATTCCAGGCAGTTCCCAACGCGGAATGACCAAATCAGCTCCCATGCCACGGAACAACCGTTCGAGATTTTCGGGCAAGCCCCCTCCCGTGATGTGAGACATCGCTTTCGGCTTCACTCCTGCGATTTTGAGATCACGCGTCACATCATGATAGAGACGAGTCGGTTTGAGCCATCCCTGAAGCTCGGCGGTACTAACTTCGCCGGGAAACTCGTTGAGTACGCGGCGAACCAGCGACCAACCGTTGGCGTGAATACTATCCGAAGCGTAACCGATCAGCACATCGCCGACCGCGACAGTGGTTGGATCGATCAGGTCAGGCTTTTCCGCGCAACCAATACAGAAGCCTGAAAGCTCGATGATTCCAACGGGAACGATGCCTGGCATTTCGGCGGTTTCACCGCCGGCAAGAATGCAATCACAGGCTTCGAGGTAATCCGCCATTCCGGAAATCAAACGCGTAATTTTCTCTTCATCAAGAGCAGCAATACCAATGTAATCGAGAAACAACAAAGGATCGCCACCCGTGGTCAGAATATCGTTGACGCTCATCGCGACGAGATCTTTGCCAGCTGTTTCGAGCAAATCATGCTCCAATAATAGTTCCAATTTGGTCCCAACCCCATCACAACCGGTCACCATAACGGGTTCTCGGTAGCTGCTCAAATCGTAACAAGCGGCGAAAAGCCCGAAGGCACCCCACAACTTACGGGTCTGTTGAGTTCTGCGCACATGAGTGCCGATGTCGCCTACAAGAGCGGCCGCTTTGCGCGTATCCACTCCGGCCTGTTGATAAGTTAATTTGCCCGCCATGTTTCGATGCAGGTTTTTATCATCCAACCACTTTCCGTCACGCAGAAAAAAAACTTTGGCTGAGTTGCTCTGCTAAAATCCTTAATTCAAAGGCATCATCCGCGAAAAAAATCATCTATTTTAAAAATACGGGTCACTTCGTTTGGAAAATACGTAAAAAAAGATTGCTACCTTAAATCGATTATCATAGATTTCATAAAGGTTAGTGACGCAAGTATCTAAGAGAATTTGATTATTTGCTAAATTCACCTAAAATCCAAACGATCGTATTTTTCACGATGCATTCGCAAGCCTTCATTCAGTTCGACTCCGGTCTTGAATTTGGCTACACCCAAGCCCTCGGTCGCTTCGGTGAGAACGTCAAATTGAGTCATGGTACGCATTTTTTACTCGCCCGCAACGGCCGCGGCAAGACCACCTTGCTGCGTACTTTGGCGGGTACACTTAAACCGTTTGCAGGCAAGTTTCGTACGGAAGGTTATATCCAGTATTTGCCGGAAGATCTTCGTTTTGATCCTGAAATTACCCCCGGCATGGTTTTTCGGACGCTTTTACCTAAAGCTAGATTAGCAGAAGCTAACAAACTCGCCGCTCATATTGAGCTTGATCTTAAAAAACCTTACGGTCGTCTCTCCACCGGAAATCGCCGCAAAACCAGCCTAATCATGGCTGAATATTCGGTGAAACCTGATTGCGGCAACATCTTATTACTCGACGAGCCATTCAGCGGGCTAGATGCATTCGCCCGCCAAGCTTTCGAGGAGATTTGGAAAACGCAATCGTCGAACATCCTGCGTTTAGTGAGCTGCCATCCCGACTACGATTCGATGGAAATGCCCAGCGCATTGATGATCGAGAGTCACAATGCTCGTCATTTCAGCGGAGCCAATCAGACATGGAGCGGCCTTAAAAACTTAATGAACTAAAACCCCTTATGAGACTTTTCCGCCTCACATTTGCCACAATTTTCCAGCGCAAAGCATGGGCAATTTGTGCGTTTGCAGTGAGCGTATTGCCCTTCGCGCTGCCGCTAATTTCCAGCGCTACCGAAAAGCCAATTTTGGTGCCGCCCGCTCGAATCCTCGCTGCATGGAGCACTTTATGGATCAGCTCACTGCTATGGGGTTTATTCACCGCAGCCAAAGAGGGTGAGACAAATGCCAAAACGGGTGTGGGTGAGTATTTCCAGACCACCGGCGTATCCGCCACTCGCCAGCTTTTTGAAATCTGGCTCGCTGTTTTTTGTTTTATCGCACCACTCGCATTCATCACTGCCGCGATTTGTCAATTTGCAGCCACGCCAGCCAATCCTGCCGAGCACACGATGTGGTGGATCCTCAATTGCCAATATACCGCACTGTTTCTCTTGGTAATGGCTCCTTTGTTAGCATTAGCCACTGCGCTCGCTTCGCGTTTTGGTGGCATCACGGGTTTCACCGTCACCTTGCTGATTACAATATACGGCCTCTACGGGGTCGGTTATCTCGAGAGTATGTTGAAAGTCGAAGCCAACCCAGTTTTGCATGGGATTTGGACTTTTTCGCCTCACTACAATTACGCCGATCTCACCCAACGCTTGCTGTTTAAATCCGGAGCCTTACCTGGTGCAGCCTTCTGCAACATGAGTCTCTACTTTGGCGGAATCCTTGCCATCTATGTCGGGCTCTCACGCCTTTGTTTTCGCACGAAGCATTCCGCCTGATTTCACCAATTCCTTCCAAACCTCAATCCGTTATCCCATGTCACGCATCTTCAGCCACGCATTCTCGCTCTGCCTCATCGGCGGTGGTGGCTTGGCATGGACTTTAGCGGGTCGGCCTTTGCTTAAAACCGGTGATTGGGAAGCTCCCTTGAATCCACTTGGGATCAATGGTAGTCCTTATGGCGAAGTTTTTGCGATGGCAATGCAAGGCCCCATCGATACTTATTTTGACTTAGGAATGAGTGGTGGTGGGTCACCCGAAAATCAACCACATGCCGATTGTGAAAAATGTGATCATCACCAAGCTGAGGTCGTAAAAACATCAAGCTTCTCTCTCGAAAAATTCCTCACTTCACTGGGTGAAGCTGCGGAAACTCGCACTAACCCTAACGCTGCCAGTGACTCGCTCAAACGCTATCTCCGCCGCCAAGCCGAAGATAAATTACGATTTGCCTATCAACTCGACCCCGCCCACTACGGCAACTACAACTCACTCCATTTTTTCTTAACTGAGCCGCAAGTCGGCACCCGTCCGCAGCTCACATCTACCGCAGCAAAACTGGCAGAAGACACGATTCAATACTGCCGCCTTCAGACTCACGATCCTCGTCCGGCTCTTACTGCAGCTGCCGCTGCGACCAACGTCCTGCAATTGATGTTTGAGGATCAAAATAACCAAGCGCCAAAGTTCACCCCTAACCAGATGCGTCAATACCTCAATGTGCTCGACGACAGCCTCGCCCGCTACGACCACATCGCCAAGGAATGGGATCAAGCAAAAAGCTGGGATTTACTCTCACCTCAACGAATCACCGAGTGCGAGGAGCGCTTCAAGTTCATCGGCAAAATGCGCAACGTCTTCGAGAAAATCATCGTTCGCACCGAAAATAGACTTCAGCACCAAGCCTCCAATTAAGTCACTTTTCTTTCTTTTTTAGCCACTATGTCTGCCTTTACCACCATTCCCGAACCACCGCCGTTGCCAGGTTATTCCTCGGCAGCCACGCCGGTACATTTCGCGGCAGGAATGAAAGGCACGGACCTCTTGGGTATTATATTCCGAGTCTGCCGCGAGCTGCGGGTCTCTGACATTCAGATGCGTGCCGAGCGGCCGGTTTACATCCATACGAATAAGGGTATGGAAAAACTCGATTTCCTCGGAATCCTCACTGCCGGTAATATGGATGAGATCCTCAAGGAACTGATTCGTAACCGTGAAAGCGGCAGCCATGGTTTTGGCCAAGAGCAAGGCCTCACCATGCGCGTCGATGAAAAAATCCGCCTCGCTATCGCCAACTTTTCCGAAACTCGGGTCGCCGATTTTTCCTGCGATGGGATTCCGATGGGCGATAGCGGTGAACGTTCTGGCCGTTTGCGGATTCAAGCTCACCTCAGTTCATCCGGTCTCGGGGTCACCTGCCGGATTCTCAACGATTTCATCCCCGAACTTGAATCACTCGGTATCGATCCGGATACCACCGACACCCTACGTCATGGCGTACTCAAACGCGCCGGTCTTTGCCTCGTCACCGGCCCAACCGGTTCGGGCAAATCTACCACCTTGGCTTCGCTGATCGATTGGGCACGCCGACATCATCCAAAACACATCGTCACGGTGGAGGACCCTATCGAGTATCAGTATCCGGATGACATGGATGATCCCGACTATCCGGGCCATCGGGTCCCCTCGCCCAGTATCGTTACCCAACAGGAAGTTGGCCGTGATCTTCACTCCTACCGCCAAGGTCTCAAGGACGTGTTACGCAAAGCCCCGCACATTATTCTGCTGGGAGAAATCCGGGATCGAGAAGCCATGGAAACTTGCATGGAAGCCGCTCAAACCGGTCACCTCGTGCTCTCCACTCTCCATACTACGGGTGCGGTAAAAACCATCGGCCGGATCTTAGAATTATATCCGAAGGACACTCACACCTCGGTCCTCAGTCGCCTCGCAGAAATTCTTATTTTCATCCACTCTCAAGGACTTCTTAATGGGATCCAACGACGGGTTCTCACTTACGAATTTCTACAAAATAACGACGACGCTGTTTCCAGTGCTATTGCCAACTATGACGGTGGCGCCCGCTCACTCGAAGATGTGATCCGCCGTGCCGGTAACATCGAGTGGGACTCCAATCTCAAACGTCTCCTTCACCAAAGACTCATCACCCAGGAAACCTTCGAAAACTCGAAGATGAATAAAAACGACGACGACGTCGAATAACCTTTTCCGAGCCCGCCCAACGGTTTCAAACCGCCAAACGCGTTCACTCCGACAAAACCAAAATAACCCAACTAACAAACAGAAATTAACACTATGAAACTGACCCACACTCCAAATATGAAAGCTAAGTCCGGGATGACCCTGCTCGAATTGACGGTTGTCATCCTCGTTTTACTTTCCCTCATCTCGATCCTCTTCATCGGTGCTCGCGCCTGGAAGAAGGGTTCGGACCGTGCTGGCTGCATTCTAAATATCCGTAACGTCCAACAAGCCGTGCGCGGACACGCGAACATGCGTGAATTGGCGATTGCCGCGACAATTACTCCAGCTACCGACATTTACGGTACTACCGGGTATCTGAAAACCCCAGCTTGCCCAGCTCTCGGTACCTACACCACCGGAACTGCGGTTCCTGCCATCGGCACCCTATTCATCACTTGCAGCTTAGCAGCGACTGAAACACACGTTCCAGCTGCTTACACCGACTGGTGATCGCTCTAAAGGATCTCTTTGAATAGGGCTCCTTCTCGATTCCACGGCTCGCCTGCCCATGGCGGGCGAGCCGTTTCTGCTGGAAAATTTCAAATAGAAACAAATATCATGAAACTCACAAATCTTCAAAATCGGAAAGCTAAATCTGGAATGACCTTACTCGAATTAACGGTCGTCATTCTTGTGTTACTTTCCCTCATCTCGATTCTTTTCATCGGTGCTCGCGCCTGGAAAAAAGGATCGGACCGTGCGGGTTGTATTCTAAACATTCGCAATGTCCAACAAGCTGTGCGCGGACACGCGAACATGCATGAATTGGCGATTGCCGCGACGATTACTCCAGCCACTGATATTTATGGCACCACTGGGTATATGAAAACCCCAGCCTGCCCAGCTCTCGGCACCTACACTACCGGAACTGCGGTTCCTGCCATTGGCAGTCTATTCATCACTTGCAGTTTAGCTGCGACTGAAACACACGTCCCAGCGGCTTACACCGACTGGTGATCCACGTGATGGATCTTTTTAAACAAAGTTCCGTCTCGATTCAACGGCTCGCCTACCCATGGCGGGTGAGCCGTTTCGGTTAGAAAATTTCAAATAGAAACAAATCTCATGAAACTTACAAACCTTCAAAATCTGAAAAACAAATCTGGAATGACTTTGCTCGAATTAACGGTCGTCATTCTTGTGTTACTTTCCCTTATCTCGATTCTCTTCATCGGTGCTCGCGCTTGGAAGAAGGGCTCGGACCGTGCTGGCTGCATTCTCAACATTCGCAATGTCCAACAAGCTGTCCGCGGACACGCGAACATGCGTGAGTTGGCGATTGCCGCGACGA
>JAYWAR010000292.1:0-12263 GCA_043782285.1 Akkermansiaceae bacterium
CGGGTGAAGGACGTCAGCGGGGATTTTTCAGTTTAGTTTTCCACACCGATCTTAGGATCCACCTACGGCTGATGTTTTTCAGACTCAGGTAGAACAACTTGAAGAGCGAGTCGATGGTGGAAAGAGCTTGCGGTGGCTGCTGATTTTACGAAAAGAGTTTTTCAGTGATTCGATGACGACTCAGCAAATCCACTTCTGCGGAGATATCCACTTCACTTTTAACCAAGATTTTGATGACCCGAAGCCGCTCTTTTTTCGATCCCATCTTCTCGGCACAGCGTTTCTTGGCAACTTAGAGTGTCTCATCTTCTTGCGATGCGAAATCAATCCAGCGAAATAATTTCACGCCTAATACATCCTGTTGGATGGCATCAAATAACAAACAAACGACTAAAATAGTAGTTCTTAAGAACGATCAAAATACTCCGTAGTACCCCATAAAATTGATGGAATTTAGTGAAATGAAAGAATCTAAATCAATCAAACTCAAAATGGTGCGCGATACTGGGTTCGAACCAGTGACCCCCTCCGTGTCAGGGAGGTGCTCTACCACTGAGCTAACCGCGCAAATATTATTTTTGGCTTCGACGCGGGAGGCTAGGCTGGGTGTGGTTGTGGATGCAATCCCTTTTTTAAGTAAAAAAGCGAGAAATCCGAAGATTCCTCGCCTTTAATCAACCATGCACAGGGCCTGCCGCGCGATCAGGCATGAACGCTTGGCTACCTGATTGACGCGCCGAAAACTGAAACTTACTTTTTGGTAACTTTCTTAGCAATTTTCTTTACCACAATCGGTTTCTTGGAGGCCGCAACTTTTTTCACTGGGGTGGCTTTAGCTACTTTTTTGGCTGGTGCAGCGGGTGCAGCTTTTTTCACCGGAGCGGCCTTTATGGTTGAAGCTGCCTTCTTGACTACTTTTGGCGCTACCGCTTGGACTACGATTTTTTTAGCGCTTTTGGCAATTTTTTTGACCACTTTGCTCACGGCTTTTTTGGCAGGAGTTTTTGTGGCAGGCACCTTGCTCACGGCTTGAGGACTTACCTTTTTCGCCGGAGTTTTTGATGCAACTTGAATCACGGGTTTTTTGGCGGGTTTAGCCGCTGCGTTTGATGCTGGTTTTTTGGCAGCCATAGTTTTGTGTCGTTGGAGTTCGCGTTCGATGTTTGTTTTCTCTTCTGGCGTTAATCTGCCGGCGGAGAGGATAGCGAGGAGCGCCTCCCCGAGGCGTCCTCCAAAAGCGTGGATAATAAAATCGTAAGCCAAATGCTTCACGATCACTTCCTGCGCATGAGTTGCGGCGTAAACATATGCCTTTCCGGCGATGGTATGAGTTACCAAGCGCTTACGCTCGAGGCTTTGCATCACGGAAAGCACGGTCGTGTAGGCACGCTCTTTTTTGTCGGGGAGCATTTCAAGTAACGTCGCTACCGTGGATGGCCCCTCATACCATAAAACAGATAGAGCTTGAAGTTCGAGATTGGATGGATGGGGAAACCGTGCCATGGGTAATTTCTCTTCGTTGAACAACATGGAACGAGTCGTCTGAAGATTCGT
This sequence comes from Akkermansiaceae bacterium, assembly GCA_043782285.1. Taxonomy (GTDB): domain Bacteria; phylum Verrucomicrobiota; class Verrucomicrobiia; order Verrucomicrobiales; family Akkermansiaceae; genus Luteolibacter. The sequence continues at coordinate 1,555 of JAYWAR010000292.1, forward strand.
CAAGTTCAAAGGTCCCGATTTTAAAGTAATCTAAGATATTTATTTAGAAAGTATACTTGTGACGTGGGTGATCATCGCTGCGGTAGCGCTTATTCTTCGCGAATAGCTGCTTGCGGACGGATGATTTGTGGGTCGATTTTTTTGAGGGCGTCCCATAGCCCATCGTCTGCTGGGTCGCCGTTAAAAAGAATTTTACCTTCGTGAGAAACGAGCACAAATACGGGTAAATTTTGCACTCGAAGATCGCGCGCGAGTGGTTTTTCCTTCTGATCAAACAGCCATGCTCCGGGTGGATTTGGGCCGAGTGGTTGAATTAGATTTTGTGCATCGGTGCGTAGTTTGGGTGAGTCCGCAGGTAGGATCGAAACTACGGCAATTCCTTTTTCATGGAGTGCCTTTGCGGTAATCGCGAAGTCTGCCATGCTGGCTTCACATTCGTGACTGGCAGGTGACCAGAAGTGAAGAACCATAGCTTTATGATCAACCATGAGTTTTTTGAGGCTAAGCATGTCGCCATTGCGGAGAACGTTGAACTTGGTTTCAAAGTCAATTTTCACGGTAAGCATCGAATCTTCGAGACGCATACGATCGATGTGGGGAGCGAAAGCAGATGCTTGGCGTGGGCTTAGCCAAAACGCTTCGGTGATGTGAGTTTTGAAAGCCGCTTTATCACCTTTTTTGAGTGATGCGATGGCTTTTACGTATTCGATGACGGCAAGCCAGTCTTCTTTTACGCTGAAAATTGCGGAGTCTTCGATTTTGAAAGCTTCTTGTTGTTTGATGAAATCAGGAAGCATTGCGGCGATGGCATCATCCTCACGGCGATCAATTCGATAGAGAAAACGAGCTTCAAGGATCGCTTGTTCACTGACACCATTTTTTTTGGCAGCGGCGATCACGGCAGTGAGTGTCTGCTCTGAGCCACGCTCAGAAAGGAGGTTTTCAAGGGCGATTTGTCGCGAGCTATCACCAACTGCTGCCATTTTTTGGGCAAGGTCGGAGTCCTCGGCAAATACCGTGGTGAGCAAAGCGAGCAGCGGAACAAGAACAGGTAAGATACGCATGGTACTCAAAAAAATGCCGCCTGGAGCTGATGGACTCCAAGCGACGGATAGAATGATTAGCGAACGGGTGGAATGACCATTTTCTTGCCAAGCACGACGGTGTCTTTAGTCATATTGTTGGCCTGTTTGATGGCTGCGGTGGACACTTTGTATTTTGAGCTGATGCCAGAGAGGGTGTCGCCAGCGACAACGGTGTGGATGATCGCGGCACCGTTGGTGTTGGGTTTAGCAATCACGGGTTTTGGAGTGTTAGGTTTAGCGATGGCGCTAGGTTCGCCAATGATAGGGGCTGGAGTTATGGCGGTAGCACTGGTTTCCTCGTAAGCTGCTGGAGTATCATAGACTGGGTTTACAGGCGGGGTGGTGGGAGTCGTAACCGGGACGCTTGCAGCGGTGGTGTTAACGGTATCGTAAGAATCTGATTTTTGTGCGGCGCAGGAGATAAAGGCGAAGCTGAGAAGAGCGGGTGCAAGAAGACGGATTGGAGTCATGATTTTAATAGGATATTGAGATGTTAGCAGGGGAAAAACTAAAAGAGTCGTGAACTGCATCGAGCAGGTAAAACGCTGTGAACTAGGGTTTTTATTCAAAAAGAATTTTGGCGTAGGCGAAAAAATTGATTGGCGGTGGTTTCGGTATGCAGTGCGAGTGTTTCAACAGATTCACTGCGGAGTGCAGCAAGACGCGTTGCTGTTAGGGAAAGGTAAGCGGGTTCGTTGCGTTTTCCGCGGTGGGGTTCTGGGGCAAGGTAGGGTGAATCGGTTTCTAGCATGAAGCTTCCTGCAGGGCATTGTTGAATGACGTCGCGGACTTGGTGGGCGGACTTGAAAGTGGCGACCCCACCGAAGGAGAGCAGTCCGCCGAGATCAAGCACGCGGCGGGCATTTTCCCACGGACCGATGAAGCAATGAAACACCGCTCGCACGTCATGATGATAATCACGGTAGATCGCGAGCGCGTCTTCAAACGAAGCGTTGCCTTCAAGATCACGAGTGTGGATGACGATGTTGAGTTGGACCGCTGCGGCAAGGGTGAAATGTTGGCGGAGAAAGTCGCGTTGCCGGGCACGGAAATTTTCGGAATTCCATGCCTCGGGCGCGGGATGATAGTAGTCCAAGCCGGTTTCTCCGATGCCACAAACGCGTGGATCTGCGCCCACCGCGGCGAGCTGGTGAGTGGCGTCATCCGGTGCATGGTGAACATCGCACGGATGAATGCCGATGCAGGTGTGAACCGCAGGATTTTGTGCGATCTCGAGACTTGCTTCGAGATCATCGAGAGAAGTCGTAAGTGAGATCATTCGAGTAATCTTGGCGGCGTGGGCGCGTTCGAGCAGCCCAGGAATTTCCTCGCGGCAAAAACTTGCAGAGGCGAGATGGCAATGGGAATCAGTTAGCATGTTGATCTGCGGTGCAGGGAGCTTAAGAACGCGGTCACTTTTTGAAAGTCTTTGATGCCGGGTGAAATTTCTGCGCCCGAAGCGATATCGAGTGCTGCGGGTTGGACGCTCATTGCCGCAAGTCCTGCATTTTCAGGAGTAATCCCGCCTGCTAGAATAACAGCCAGATGAGGATTTCGGCGGCGGAAATCAGAGGCGACTTCCCAATCAAAAACTTCACCGGTCCCACCATAGATACCTGGCGCATGGGCATCCAACAGGATCGCTGCGGCTCCGAACTGGCTCAGTTGTTCCAGATCTGCGTGCGTTTTCACCCCGACTGCTTTAATAAAAGGAATTTTGGTTTCGCGGAATATAGCAGCATCGGCTGGTGTCTCGTCGCCATGCAGCTGGACGACGTCCAAGTAGCCATCGCGGATGAGTTGCAGTGGCAACTCTGCGGGTTGATTTACAAACACCCCAACTCGCAATATTTTACCGGCCAAGTCGTGCAACCAAGTGGCATTTTCTGGTTCGAGGTAACGTTTGGATTGCGGCCAAAAGTTAATACCGAGAGCATCCACTTGCAGCGTGAGGAGTCGCTCGGCGTCGTCACGGGTAGTTACCCCGCAGATTTTCAGTGAGGTGGTGTTAAGGTCGAGGAAACGTTCGAGCAGCAGCATACCGGGAGCCTAAGCGAATCTGGTGGTTTTGAAACGTTGAACTTGCCGGTTCGGGGTGAGTGACTTCTTGCTAGCGGTTTGAGGTGCTTAGCTTCGCTGCGGCGACCGGATCCAAAGTGTGAGAATCGCGCCGACGCCAAGTAGGACACTGGCAGCGATGAACGATGACTGAAAGCTGCCATTGCTGTTGGCGGTGAGCATCTGTTGGACTTTCGGAAATACCAAGCCACCGACCCCCCACGCGGTGAAAAGAACCCCGTAGTTAACCCCAAAATTTTTCAAGCCCCAAAAATCTTTGGCGAAAGAAGGGAAGAGCGTGAGGTTGGCGCCGTAGTTGAAACCAATCAAGGTTGCGAGTATGACGATGGCAATGGGTGGGCTGGACTTGCTCGCGGTCACAGGAATGGTGATCAGCATCAAGGCGGATTGAATCAACAAGACGAGCATCAAAGTTCTGCGACGACCGATTTTATCGGATAGAATTCCGGCAAGGATACGGCCCGCGGCATTACCAATGGCCATCACTGCAACCGCGATGAATGCCTGCGTGCCCATACTTTTTTTAGCCATTCCACTCACACTGCCGATCACCATCAGGCCGGCACCTGCACCAATGGCGTAAATGAGCCACAAAAGATAAAAGATCGGACTACGGAGGATCTGGCCGACGGTGGCATCGTGAGTCGTAGACTTGCTGTTACTTGTCACGGTGTTAGCAATGGCTATAAACTCATGGGGCGGATTTTTTAACATTTGCGCGAGACCGCAGACGATTCCGGTGAATGCTCCACCAAAAATGAGCATCGATTTTTGCAAGCCAAAGTGGGCAAGTGCATACTGTGAGGTCGGCGCAAGGTAAACGGGTGCGAGGCCAAACCCAGCAACAACAATTCCCGCGATAAGGCCGGTTTTAGCGGGGGGAAACCATTTGAGTGCAGGTGGGGTGGCAGACGAGTAGCCAAAACCAATTCCCAGCCCAACCAGCGTCCCAAAGCCGATTAACCAGATTGCGTAACTGTTGGATGTGGAAATTAGGATCATCCCTGTCCCGACGAGCAGCCCGCCGATAGTGGCAGTTAGGCGTGGACCGAATTTATCCTGACAGCGTCCTGCCAGAATCATCGCAAATGCAAATACCAAGCAGCAGAGCGCGTAGGGATCGTTAAGTTGGCTACCTTTCCAGCCGAATTCTTTGCCGATGGATTCCTTGAACATGCTCCAAGTGTAAAGTACACCGAGCGCGAGATTGATCCCTAGACCAGCGAGTGCGACTCGCCAACCATGATTTTTCGATAGATTTTGGGTCGCCATAACTTGATTTATAAAAAGGCTAAACTGCGATGAATCTGCTGGCAACCTAACGGAATTTTAAGATCTACGGCTTTTCTTGAGTTCGACGTTAAGTTCTTGGGGCACTCGGTTGACAGGAGTCACTGGGAAGAGTTTGTTTGAGGCGATGTTACCAAATTTTCAGCAGGATTGTGAATTCGTGTTGTTGAGCTGCCTTTCGAGATGGTAGAGGATAAATTCTATTCCAACGTACCCGATAGGAAAAACAACTTAAACACGAACAATCATGAGTCACAAAAAAGACCGCCGTCCCAACGGCCAGGTGCGTGTGCCGACCGCCGCGATCGGGTTGCTCTCGATGTTGCTGGTTTTCGGCTTGAGTGCGCTTGGCATTTTGGCGCGATTCGACCACCTAATCTCGGGACTGGTCTTGCGGGGCCGGGTCGATGAATCCTCGAAAACCTTGGCTACTTGGGCCGTGTACTTGGCAACGGTCATTTTTGGTTTTGGTATGTCGTTCGCGATTCTCGGCGTGCCGGGCACTTGGCGGCGCGTCGTTTTGTGGATCACCACGGTGGTCTTAGTCGCGGGGTGGGCACCGGTTCTCAGTTTGGCCGGGTATTTTCCGGCGATCAGTGCACCGTTGCTTGCCGCATTTTGGACAGGCATTTGCGCTTTGATTTACGCTGGCAATCACCAGATGGCCTGCGATGAATCCGTCGCCAAGATTTTGCCTGACCCTTCGCATGAAACCCGCTGATTTTCCAAAACCCGTAAAAGTACTCATCGGCGAGCTTAAGCGACTGCCGGGTGTCGGTCCGCGTAGCGCAGCGCGGATTGCAGTTTGGTTGCTGCAAAGCTCTAAGGCCAACCCGTCCCCACTTGCGGAAGCATTGCTCGAAGCGAAGGCCCGGATTCGGCCGTGCCCAGTTTGCGGATTCTTTGCGACAGAAGTTGGCTGTGAACTTTGTGAGGATTTATCACGGGACGAGCAGATTTTATGCGTTGTCGAGCAAGCGACCGATGTCTTGCCGCTTGAGCGTTCTGGAGCTTTTCGCGGCCGCTATCATTGTTTAGGTGGCAAATTATCGCCACTTGACCGGATTTCGCCCGAAGATTTACGGATTCCGCCGTTACTTCGGCGGATTGAGGCCGCCACCGAAATCATCGAAGTCATTCTTGCGCTCGGTTCGGATGTGGAGGGAGAAGCGACGGCCAACTATCTCGCAGAATTGTTGCGGGGCCGAAATTGTAAAATCACTCGGATTGCTCAAGGTTTACCGGCTGGTGGTGGCCTCGAGCATGCCGATGAACTCACTTTATTGCGTGCGATGCAGGGGCGCCGTGATGTTTAAACGATCTATTTGGCTTTGACAAATCCGGTTGTCATCCGAATTTTAGCCACTACTTTCTTTTAAAACTTGTGCCGATTTATTACCCTACAGTGCATCACTGCCGATCGTTCGCTTTCTTACGATGGGTGCTTGGCTTGATGCTGGTGCTCGCTCTGAGCGCTGGGAGTGCCAAGTCAGAGGCAGCAGTATCGAGTTGGGAACTTACGAAAATTGACGGCCGCGACTATGTCTCGGTAGATAACATCAAACGCTTTTATAACTTCACCAAAGTGTCTCGCTCGGGTACCTCAATCGTGCTCGAGAATTCTAAGGTCGAAATGAATCTCAAGATCGGCGGCAATGAATGTCTAATGAACCACATCAAGTTTGTTTTCAGCCATGAGGTCGCTACCGTGGGGGATAAAGTTTATGTGTCACGGTTAGATCTCGCGAAGTTGATCGATCCTGTGTTACGACCTAATTTTATTCAAAATGCCGGTGATTTCCGCACGGTGATCTTAGATCCCGGTCATGGGGGTAAGGACCCGGGGGCGACTAACCCCTTTGGCACCGAGGCGAATTACAACTTCAAGGTGGCAGAACTTGTAAAAAAACAACTCGAAGTCAAGGGCTTTAAGGTAGTGATGACGCGCGATACCAATTTGTATCTATCACTTCAAGAGCGGGTAGATTTCGCCAACTCGGTGAAGGAGAACGCAATCTACCTCAGTATCCATTTCAATTCGGGTAACAGTTCGGCCCGAGGTATCGAGACGTTCACGCTTTCTCCTCCCGGTATCCCTCACTACGAGCATGATTTTAAAGTGGCTGACACTCAAACCCGTGCGGGCAATGAGCACGACTCAGCGAACATCGCTCTCGCTACCTCAGTTCACGGTTCACTTTTGCGGCGGCTTGGAAAAAACACCTTGGATCGTGGTATCAAGCGCGCTCGGTTCAGTGTTCTATCAGGAGTGAGTCACCCTGCTATTTTGCTAGAGGGCGGCTTCATGAGTCATCCTTACGAGGCACGCTTGATCGAAAAACCCGAGTACCAAAACGCAATCGCCTGTGGGATCGTTGAGGCTATTGGGAAATACCGTTTTGCCGTTAGCCATAACCCGACGGTAATCCCAAATTGATAGATTAACTCGCTTGTGGGAGAATTCCCAAGATTGCCTCGGTCATCCGCAGTGCTTCGAAATTTGGTCTGACAGAGTGGACTCGGTGCAGCAGCACGCCTTGTTCGCGGGCGCTGGCGGTGATTGCAACTGTCGGCCATTCGCGTGCTGCTAGAGTTGCGGTTCCGAGAATTCGGCCAATGAAGGATTTACGAGAAACTCCCAACAGTAAGGGCCTACCCACTACTGATATTTCTCCTAAAGCTCGCAGCAGCGCGAAGTTGTGAGCTTGGGTTTTCCCGAAACCGATCCCGGGATCAAAACACAAGGCCGTAGGATTGATTCCGGCAGCAGTGAGCGTTGCAAAGCGTTCGCTAAAATACGCCCTCACTTCCGCGACGACATCGCAATACTGTGGTGCTAGCTGCATCGTTTGCGGGTTTCCTTGCAGGTGCATCACCACCACACCACAGCCGCTTGCAGCACAGAGAGCTGGCATTGCATCATCAGCTAACAAACCACTAACATCATTTACAATGTCTGCGCCGGCGCTGAGGGCTGCTGCGGCGACTGCGGCTTTGGAGGTGTCGATGGAAATCAGACCATCCCACTCCGCGCGTAGAGCGACGATTACCGGAAGGGTGCGCGCAAGCTCTTCTGCAGCAGTAACTGGGCTGGCACCCGGACGTGTCGATTCCCCCCCGATGTCAATGAGCTCTGCGCCTTCGGCAATCATTTGTCGGGCATGGATTAGGGCACTCACCACGGCTAAATGGTTGCCGCCGTCGGAAAATGAATCTGGGGTGACGTTCAAAATCCCCATCACGCGTGCGTGGCAGGTAAGAACGAGGGTGCTGCGGCGAGTTTTCCAAATCATCAGTCTAAATTAGCGGCTTGCAGGGTCCACTCTATAAGCCTACTTTATGTGTAATGAACTTACTGGCAACATGGAAAATCGGTGCGATCACAACGGCGCTGTTTTTGGCATTACCTTGCAGTGCAGAAGAAAATGAAGTGGTGGATGGTCCTAATGTGCGAATTATGCGTTTGCATGACGGCTCGCGTGCGACTTTTATTCGCAGCTCTGACAATCTCACTCTAACCAAAAAAATACGTTTTCCAAATGGGCCTCTATTGATGGTGACCACTTACAGGATGGACGCGAATGGCAATCCTCGAGGCTGTAAAATTCGTGATGGACAAAATCAAGAGCTTTTTAAGGTCAGTTACGGCTATCACAAAGTTACCGGGTTGCTGGTCGAAGAGTTGATGTTTGACTCAAGGGTTAAGCGGCTAAATCCCGCGAATGGGAAAGAGCTTCCGATCCAAAGAATTGTTTACCTCTATGATGCAGAGGGCAAACGCAGCGCTCCAATCGCCTTCAATCTGCTGCCCGGTAAAAAAATGGAAGAAGTCTTTGGGGTGAAGTCTTCCGCGCTTGAATCGAATCCTTTCAATGAAAACGCTCCTTTACCGCAAACCCGTTGAATCAATTGCTCGGTGCTTTAAAAGTTAAACTGCTAGATTAATGCTCGCCAAACAGGTCATCTTCGAGGGTCGTGTTCAAGGCGTTGGTTTCCGTTACTCGGTCAAGGATCTCGCGCGCGGCTTCGATGTCTGCGGCTGGGTGAAAAATTTGGCAGACGGCAGCGTCGAGCTCCAAGTGATGGGTGACCAAGCCGAGGTAGATTCTTTTATTCAAGAAATTGCCCAAGAATCGACTCTCGCGCATCACATTCAAAATTACACAGTGATTCAAATTCCGCTGCTGGGGAACATTTCGGGCTTTCAAATCGAGCGCTGATTTTGCGCGTATTGAGCAGAGATCGTATCGGGGATGGACGTTTGACTTAAGATGGGCAAGATCCGCGCCGCTGCATGTCCGCTCTCCTCTCTGCCAACGAAATTCGCCTAACTTACGGTTACCAAACGCTACTGGATGGCGTCACTCTCGCGGTTTCCGCTGGCGAGAAGACGGGAATGGTCGGGCGCAACGGTTGTGGCAAAACTTCATTGCTTAAAATTCTTACCGGTGAGCAAATGGCGGATTCCGGGGAAATTTCGCTGCGGCGTGCACTGCGTGTTGGTTATTTGCCACAAGAGTTCGAGCTCAACTCAGAGCTCACTGTCCAAGAAAATATCGCCTCTGGCGCGGCGGATATTGTCGAAGCAATCCGTCGCTACGAAAATGGTGAAGGTAGCGACGCAGAGCTCAACGATCTCCTTCATTTTATTGATCACACCGACGGCTGGAATCTTGACACTCGGATCAAAGCGGCCTCGATCGCACTTGGCACTCCGCCATTGGAAGCGATGGTCGGCCCGCTTTCGGGTGGTGAAAAACGCCGGGTCGCGCTGTGCCGTGCGCTCGCTTGTCAGCCAGATTTATTGCTACTCGACGAGCCGACGAACCATCTCGACGCCGAATCGATTCGTTGGTTAGAAGATTATCTCAAAGGCTTTCCCGGTGCGGTGATTTTCGTGACTCACGATCGGTATTTTCTCGATGTCATTGCCACACGAATTATCGAGATTGATCAAGGACGCGCATTTTCTCACCCGGGAAATTATACCGCATTCCTCGAGTCCAAGGCCATTCGTCAGCAAATTGCCGGACAAACCGAGCGCCGCCGTCAGCGTTTCCTGCGCGAAGAACTCGAATGGGTACGCTCCGGGGTCAAAGCCCGTGGCACCAAGTCGCGGAGTCGTTTGGATAAGTTTTACGAAATCGACGGCTTGGATGCGCCGCCGGAGGAGCGGGAAATGGACTTGTTGATTCCGCCGCCACCGGACTTGGGTAATATTGTGGTCGAGTTAGAAGGTGCCGGGGTGAACGTCGGTTCGGAAAAATTGCCGCGCTGGTTGTTTCGCAATCTCACTCTCAGCCTGCGACCCGGCCAATGCACCGGCATCGTTGGTCGCAATGGCGTGGGCAAAACAACTTTGCTCAAGCTTTGCCTCGGGCAAATCGAGCCCACCGAAGGCAGTGCGGTCACGGGTAAACGGGTCAAGGTGAACTACATCGACCAGACGCGGATGCAGCTCGACGGCACTGGCTCGCTGTTAGACGAGATTTCCGATGGCAACGAAAAGCTGATGTTTGGCAATCAATCGTTGGGAGCTCGCAATTATCTTCGGCGCTTTTTATTCGATGACAAACGAATCAACGAACGTGTCGACCTTCTGTCAGGAGGCGAACGCGCTCGCTTGATGTTAGCTAAAGTTTTGAAGAACGGCGGCAACGTCATCGTGCTCGATGAGCCGACCAATGACCTTGATCTGCCTTCTTTGCGGATGCTCGAAGAAGCGCTCGCGGTATTCGACGGTTCGGTGATCGTGGTTTCCCACGATCGTTATTTCCTCGACCGGATTTGTGACCAAATCATTGCCTTCGAGGATAATGGCATCACCGTGCAAGCGGGAAATTACTCTTATTATTTGGAGAAACGCCAAGCTCGTGAATCAGCGCAACGCCATCAAGCACAGGCAGCGGCTCGCGATGCGGCGGCTCGTCATAAAGCCAGTGCTGCGACACCTCCGGCCAAAAAAGGCCGCAAGCTTAGCTTTAATGAGAAAAATGAACTCGAAGGGATGGAAACCTCGATTCTCGCCATAGAGCAACAAACCGAGGGTTTTGAAGCGCTCTTACACAATCCTGATTTTCAAGCGCAACGCTTCGAGGAAATTCCCCAGTTAGTCGAGAAGCTCGACGCCGCGAAAGCTCAGGTGGCCAAGCTTTATACTCGCTGGGAAGAACTTGAAGCCATCCGCGAAGCAGCTGGCGCTTGATCCCGGCTACTAGCTCGGATAAGGCGTGCCCGCGACCCATACTCGGAAAA
>JAYWAR010000293.1:0-1538 GCA_043782285.1 Akkermansiaceae bacterium
ACAAGATTTGGACAATGCCTTGGCCTCCGTGGATGTCGGTGAAGCGGCTGTAATCACGGCGCAAGCGCGAGTGGAATCAGCGCAACTGGATCTCGGATATTGCGAAGTGAAGGCTCCCATCACTGGCTTGGTTGGCGCGACTCAAGTCGCGATCGGTGAGTTAGTCGGCAAGGGCGAGCCGACCTTGCTGGCCACGATCTCGACCCTTGATCCGATCTGGTTCTAGTGCAATGTGAGTGAAGTCGAATATCTCAAAGCTGAGAAAAAAAGCCGTGAAATTCGGAGTAGCGTCTCAGATTTGCCCTTAAATTTGATTCTTGCCGACGGCGTGGAGCATCCTGACCAAGGTCATTTCGTTTTCATCGATCGTGCGGTAGATTCGAAAACCGGCATTTTGCGTATCCGAACCGAGTTTGCTAACAAACAAAAATTGTTGCGCCCCGTCATGTTCGCACGTGTCCGCGTCGATCTAGGCACCCGCAAAGATAGCATCGAAGTGCCGGAACGGGCGCTAGTTCAGCTTCAGGGAAATTTTTCCTGTGGGTAATCACTGCCGAAAACACCGCGACCCAGCGCTCAGTGAAGGTGGGCGAGCAGATCGGCTCGCATCTTTTGGTGCTTGAGGGGGTCAAACTTGGGGACCGGATCGTGGTCGAAGGTCTTTAGAAGGTTCGCGAGGGCCTTGCGGTGACCGCGATGACTGGCGCTCAAATGGCCGAGTTGAAATCCGCTTCTGCCGTTGTGGCCAAACCGGCTAAGTAACTGACGACCATGGCCGCATTCTTTATCCGCCGCCCTATTGTGGCGATGGTCATTTTTATCGTTACTATCATCGTCGGCCTAATTTCTATATCAAGGCTGCCGATTTCAGAATATCCGAATGTGAGCCCGACCTTGATTCAGGCCACGACCACCTACCGTGATGCCGCCGCGGAGGCGGTTAAGGAGTCGGTTGCGACTCCTATCGAGTCCAAGGTGAATGGCGTCGATAAACTGCTCTACATGCAGTCTTATAATGCCAATGACGGCAAAATGACCCTGAATGTTACTTTCGATGTTGGTACCAATGTGGACATCATGCAGGTGAATACTCAGAACCGAGTCGGCCAAGCGGAAGCTCAACTGCCCGATGCGGTGAAACGGGAAGGCGTGGTCGTGAATCGTTCGAGCCCAGATATTTAGCTAGCGATTGGTCTATCTTCACCGAAGGGCAGTTATGATGGTGTATTTCTTGGCAATTATGCCGATATCAATCTAATCGATCAAATTAAACGGGTGCCCGGAGTGGGTGATGTGAAAATTTTTACGGCCTAAGATTATTCGATGCGGATTTGGCTCAATCCCGAGAAGCTCGCGATTTTAGGAATCACGCCGCAGGATGTTTCTAACGCAATCAAGGAGCAGAACGCGCATTCGCCAGCTGGCGTGATCAGTGCCGAACCCGCTCCCAAAGGCCAAGAAAGTCAGTTTAACATCCGCGCCCAAGGCTTACTCAAAGACCCAAAAGAGTTTGCTGAAATCATTGTTCGCTCCAGCGC
>JAYWAR010000294.1:0-4434 GCA_043782285.1 Akkermansiaceae bacterium
TTTTTTTGGGAAATGCTGGGGATGAAGTCGTTGGGATTGTAGTCGGGGACCGATGCCATGGCGAGGATCTCGCCGGTGTTGACGTCCATGACGACGCCAGCGGCGCGACCGGCAAAGCGCAAGGTGTTTTCGAGGAGATACTGAACCCGGGCGTCGAGGGTGAGCTGCAGTTTGGCACCGCTGCCGGGTTTGGTGTAGTCGGACATCCGGATGGTGTGACCTTTTTCGTCTTTGACGATGGTCTTTAAACCCTCCGGCCCAAGGAGCGTTTTATTCATGTAGGCTTCAACTCCGGCAATGCCTTTTTCGTCGCCGATGTAGTGATCAAACTTGCGAGTGGCGCTTTCGGGAATATCGCCTTTTTCCCACTGTTTCAAATAACCGAGGACGTGGCTGGCGAGAGCACCGTAAGGATATTGTCGCTGTGGGCGGATGCTGAGATAGACTCCGGGGAGGTCGAGGTTGTGCTCCGCAAATTTGGAGAAGTCCTCGTAGCTGAGGTCGGCGCGATAACTGAAAGGAATCAGGCCACTGTGAGTGAGGAAATGGGTACGCAAATCGCCGGCTTTGTAGTTTTTGGCGAGGCCCAACTTGCGAAGCCGTTCGATGGTGCCTTCGTTGACGATGGCAACGATGTCTTTTTCCGAGCGTTTGCGCGGTAAGCCATTTTCTTTAGTCAAACGCTGGAGGGTCGGGTCTTCGAGGTGTTGGGTGAGATAGGCTTGGCGAATTTCGTCGAGGTTAAAGGAGACTTCGTAATTGCGGAGGTTGCGGGCCAGCGTGATGCCATTGCGATCGGTAATTTCGCCACGGATTCCCGGCTCGCGAACGGTGACGGTGCGGTTGCCGGGGACCAGTTGTAGGAACTCATCACGGCGAACAATTTGGAACTCATGCAGGCGGGACAGCAAGGCCCCAAAACCGACGAGAATGAGGGCCGTCAGCAGGTAGATTCTAAATCGGTAGCGCGGTTCCATGAGCTCAGTGGACAGGCCGGCGGCGGTGACCGCTATCGGGATGGATCGAGTGATTGCATGCTTTCGCAATCCGGAACAAAAGCCAGAAGATGAAGGGGGAAAAAAGCATGGTTAGCAGTGAAGTGAACAACATCTGCATCACGGTGGCTTTGGAGAGGCTGAAGTCGCCACGGACGAAGGTAATGATGGCGTACTCGGCAGTCAGATAGAGGAAGATCGCAATCCCGGAAAGGAAGGCGGAAAACTGCCATTTTCCTTGTTTGAATAAGGGTTGAATCCCTTGCATCAGGAATCCCATTCCGCCAAATAGCAGGATCGAATAGCCGAAACGCAAGGACTCGACTTGTTGCGTATAGACCTCGGGGTTGCCGCCGTGTGGTCCAAGCGCGCAGTGAGCATCCCAGAAAAAGCCGCCGATGAAAGCCAGCAGTAGCATCGTCGGTTGGCCGACGGTGACTGCGGCGCAGAGGAATACCAGTTGCACCAACAGAATTCGCGATTGATGGATGCCGGTAAAGGCAGGCAGGAATTGTTGCACCACCAATGCAGCAAGCAGGAGCAAAATCGTAATGAGTGAGTAACGGGTCACGGCTGGCTTAAGGGTCGGCGGAGAGAACGACGAAAACCGTGCTAAGGTCGGCAAAGTTGACCGCTGGCTTGACGAGAGCCTCGGAGTCCAGTGCGCCTTTTTCGACAGAATCGATAGTGCCGAGCAAAATGTTAGGCCCGAAAATTCCTCCCCGGCCGGTGGTGAAGACCCGCAGTCCTGGCCGGAGTGCAGCGTCGGTGGAGAGGAATTTTAAGCGCAACAGTGGGCTGCCATCAAAACGCCCACGCTGGCCGCTGAGGATCCCAACTTCTGGGGAACCTTCGACTCTGGCCGAAACTTGACATTTTTCATCGGTCAGCAAGAGCACTGATGAGCGGTTCTGACCTTCGTAAATTCGGTCAATTTTACCGACGAGGCCTTCGTTGGAGAGCACTGCCAATTGAGTGCCAATGCCGTGTTCTTGGCCTGCATCGATATCGACCGTTTGCCACCAAGTAGTCGGTTGCCGACGGATGACTTGGGCCGGGACCACATCGAAATGAGTTGCCTTCTTGTAATCCAAGGCATGGCGGAGCCGTTGATTTTCGAGTTCGAGTTCCCGGTAACGGGATTCGATGATTCGCAGACGTCCGAGTTCGCGGCTGATACTGGTTAATTCGACTTCGAGCTCTTTGGAATGGCGTGTTTCCTGAGAAAACGCGCGGACTTGGGTTTCCAGTTTGGAGCCTGATTTTAAAAACGGCGACATCGCCGAGAAATACCAATTTTGGACTTCGCGGACGGTTCGGTCACTTCGGGTGAGGGCCCAAGCGGAACCTCCGAGGAAGAGCAGCAGAGCGATGAGATTGAGCGGCTTCATGGCCGGGGTGGGACGTGAGTGGGGCGCTTAACGGTCCATGCTGGCAACCCGCTTCAGGAGTGGAAGCTCTTGTAATGCCTTGCCGGTGCCCTCGGCCACGGCGCTGAGGGGGTCCTCGGCGATGTGAACGGGGAGCCCGGTTTCTTCGCGCAAGAGGCGGTCAAGCCCTTTGAGTAAAGCTCCACCACCCGCAAGGACGATACCGCGATCGACCAGATCGGCGGCAAGTTCAGGTGGGCAACGTTCCAGCGTGGTGCGGACGGCGTCAACGATGGTGCTCAGTGGGTCGGCCATCGCTTCGCGGATTTCTTGAGAAGTGATGGTAATCGTCTTAGGCAGACCGGCCACCAAGTCGCGCCCTTTGACCTCCATGGTCATTTCCTTGGGGAGTGGTGCCGCGGAACCGAGCCGGATTTTAATATCTTCCGAGGTGCGCTCGCCGATCATTAAGTTGTAGGTGCGCTTCATGTATTGGACGATCGCTTCGTCCAGTTCATCACCTGCGGTGCGGACACTGCGGGCGTAAACAATGCCGGAAAGGGAAATGAGCGCCACTTCGGTGGTGCCGCCGCCGATATCGACGATCATGTTGCCAGCTGCTTCTTGAACTGGCAGCCCGACGCCGATGGCTGCCGCCATCGGCTCTTCGATCAGATAAACTTCGCGAGCACCCGCTTGTTCGGCGGATTCGCGGACGGCACGACGCTCCACTGCGGTAATGCCGGAGGGAATCGCGATGAGCACGCGCGGATTTGAGCGGCGACCTTTATTGACCTTGCGGATGAAGTGGCGAAGCATCGCTTCAGTCACCTCGAAATCGGCGATCACCCCATCTTTCAAGGGGCGGATTGCGACGATATTGCCCGGTGTTCGGCCGAGCATGCGCTTGGCATCATCACCGACCGCGAGTACCTCGTTGGTCCCAGCTCTGACGGCGACGACCGAAGGCTCGCGTAAAACGATGCCGTGGTCTTTAACATTAATCAGGGTATTCGCAGTGCCTAAATCGATGCCGATGTCATTAGAAAACAGATTTCCAAAAAGCTTTTTAAACATGGATGTTGTTGAAATGAAAGAGGAGTTGGGAAAATTTTAGGTGGCTCCAACAATGAGCTTTGAGTTCGGTTGCGACAGGTAAACCTGATAAAAAGCAAGTGAGAATTCAGCGGTGTTAAAGAGAACGTGCGAACGTCATCCTTCGCTGCCTTCAGGTCAAGCGGGAATCGGTATTCCCCGTCGGTCGATGCGAGGTTCCACACGAAGCGATTGAAGCGGAGCTTATCTGAGCCTGGCCGCTGAGAAAGCGCAGGCAAGCTCACGGTTTGGTCGTAAAAGATGGCAACTGGATGAGTGAGAGCGCCTAAAAAAGGCTCCCTCGACAGGGAGCCTTGTGGTTGGAAGGTGCGGGTTTGCTTGGAGCCGCAGGGATTCTAAGTGGTGATTTAAATACGGAACTGCCAACAGCCCTCGGTTTGTGGGTCGCGCCGGGTGAGTGGGTTTTGCACGGGACGAATCAATTTGCGGCCACCCGTCGCGATGAAGCTCTCGCAATCGATGGTGATGACTTCGAGCCCGAGATGATAGGTGCCACGCAGGGTGGAAACGGCTTCTTCGCCAAAAGCGTTGGCCAGATGTTCTTGGAGTAAGCGTGACTCTTTTCTTCCTAGGAACAAGAAGGCGGGAGTTTCTTGCGCTTTGCACTTGGAACGAATAAGCGCCAGTACCGCCTCGCTGTCCCAGCCTTGCTGGAAAGAAAGCTCGGACAGTACGCTCGAAACGTCGGGGTAGATGCGCTGCGATTCGGTGATGTTCATAAGGGTATTGGGGCGTCTTGGTTGGGGGTGATTTCTTTGTCGTCGGCTTTTACGGTCAGCTTTAAAAGCGGGTCCAACAAAGCGGGCGACTTCGAAACGCTAAATTCGAGTCATCTCGCTGACAACTGGGGGACGGTGACTATTTCGGCACATCCAGAGCTGCTTGCGTCAAATCAGCCTCAACAAGTCGAGTGCCTCAGGCGGTGCTGGGGAAATCGTGGTTTTTTGCCAATT